>JAFYIM010000266.1 GCA_017538635.1 bacterium | reverse complement strand
TGGCCCGCCTCGTGCAGCCAGGCGCCCAGGGTCGTGGCGGCCTGGCCGAAGCTTACTTTTCTTCCTTCCGAGTCGTCCATGGACGGCTTGGTGGGATAAGTGTCGCTGAAGGCCGCAACAACGTTCTGCAGACTGTCGGGCCAGCAATAAAGACCGGTCGAACCGAACATGCCCAAAAGGCCTCCGCCCAAGGCCGCGCTGCCGATAACTTTGCCGTTCACCATCATGTCGGTGTTGGCGATACCGATGATCTTGCGTTTGCCGCCGCCCCTGTCAGAGCCGAGCAGATCCACGAAGTGGTCGTAGATCAATCCGCCGTCGAATTCTCCGTCCACCGTGCAGCGCTCAATCAGTTCCGCCCTGGTGTACTGGCTGGTGACGACCTGGATATGCACGTTGTTGCCCTCCATGGCGAGGTTGAAGGTCCTGTGTCCGTAGCCCAGCCTGTAGGCGCTATCGGCGGTATAGCTCTGGTTGATAAGAACGGAGGTGTTTAGTTTCTTCTTCCAGAGGTCGGGATCCGAAAACTGCGGGTCCTCGGATTCCGGAAGGTTGGAGACGTAATGAGTGTCGGCGTTCTTGTCCACCATAATATAGACGTAAGTAAGATACTCCGTATCCGCCGGCCGATAAGTCAGCTTTATTCTCTTGCTCTCCGAACCGACAGTCACCAAAATAGTGTTTTCGCCTTCCACCAAATGCGTCAGGACTTTGTAGCGTCCTGACCTGGCCGCACCGGGAACTTCCTCCCCTGTCGTCTCGTTCAGCGACTTGCACTCCAATTCACCGGCGGCGCATTGGCCGCGCAACAGTGGCACGCAGTAGCTTAAGACTTCCCCTTCCTCAAAGTTGTTGACAGTGACAGCGGCGGCGCAGCTCAGCGCGCCACCCAAACAAACAAGCGCAAAAAGCAAGGCAAGATGTTTTTTCATGGCATTTAATGATGTTTTTTAGCGGTTAATAGACTTTTTTTTATTTTAGCAAAAAAAGTGGCGGAAAATAAAACTTCGTAACTTTTCCAAGTAGTTTTCAGACCAAACGACTCCAGGGGCATTATGATATAATTTATGATATGAGTAACATCTCGGTTAATTACAAAAATTTGATCGATGAGATCAGTGGGCGCGCCTCCCTTGTCGCCGTGACGAAGCTGCATGAGGTCCCGGAGATCGAGGAACTTTTGAATTGCGGCGCCAGGATCGTCGGTGAGAACCGGGTCGAGGAAGTGGAGCGGAAATACGGGGACGGAACGCTAAAAAAGCACTATCCCGGATTGGAACTGCACCTGATCGGGCACCTGCAGAGCAGGAAAGCCAAAAAAGCCGTTGAATTGTGCGACTGCATCGACTCTGTGGATTCTTTGGAGCTGGCGGAAAAACTATCCCGCTGCGCCGTTGAAGTCGGCAAGAAAATGAGGATCATGCTGGAAGTGAACGTCAGCGGCGAAGAACAGAAATACGGGCTGGCGCCGGAAGACGTTTTGTCGGTCGCCAAAGCGGTCGCCAAGTTGCCGAATCTCGAATTGTACGGGCTTATGTGCATGGCGCCTTTCGTTGAGGACGACGATCTCATCCGGGGCGTTTTTGCGGGGCTGAGAAAATTGCGGGACGAAGTTAAGGCAAGCGTCCCAACCTGCGCCAAACTTAGCATGGGCATGAGCCATGACTACAAGTTGGCGCTGATGGAAGGCACTGACTTTTTAAGAAT
>JAFYIM010000265.1 GCA_017538635.1 bacterium | reverse complement strand
TTCGCTGAGTTTGCTTACGGGCACATGATTCTATCGCCTCAGAAAGTCAAAGCAAAGTGCGGCGTAAGCCCCCAAGCGAACTCACGGAGGACGCTAATCAAGGCCATGCGCGCGTAGTCCGTGAGCGGCGGGGCTTGCGCCGACTTTGCAACGGTAAGTTCGCTTGGGGATATATGTTTCCCTTGGCGAACCGCTACTGCAGAAACTTTTTTGCTTCGGCAAGGAGTTTTTCTCTCGTGGCGGACTTGGGCTTTTGCAAAGCAATGGTGTAAAGCTTTGAAAGGATCTTCCCCACTTCCGGGCCAGGCTGGATGCCCAGTTCTTTCATAAGGTCGTCGCCGTTGACAGGAAGATCTTTCAGCTTAAGGACTCTTCCTTCTTTTTCTATGCGGCGGATGCGCGCGAGGACTGGACGGACTATCTCCAATGTGAAGGCGAAGCCTTTTCCCTCGTTGGTCATGTTGCCCCTGACGTCGCAGAGCATGAACCTGATAAGATCCCTTATGGTGATGTGTCTTAAGCTTCCGATGAGGCGCTGCAGAGCGGGGTCTTTCATGTGAAAGGAATACAAAAGAGGACGCATGTGATAGCGGGTGTATTCGGAGACTCTGTCTATGGTCTCGTTGGAAAAGCGCAGGTCTGTCAGCGCTTTCCTCACCATCTTTTCACCGAGGATATCGTGGTTGTAAAAGATGAAGCGGTCTTTTTCGATCTCTTTTCTGCAGGCTGGCTTCGCTATATCGTGCATTAGGCAGGCCAGTCTTAGTGAAAGGTCTTCTTTTTTAGCGGACTTCAGGGTCTGCAGAGCGTGCTCCCAGCAGTCCTCCTTGTGATGCGGAAGCTGCGAGCAGCCCATGGACGGGACAAGATCAAGGAAAAGGTAAGGCAGAAGGCCAAGCTCGCCGACCAGTCTCAGGGCTGTCTCCGGATTCTTGCCGAGCAGCATCTTCGTCAGTTCCTGCTGGCGTCTTTCTACTGAGACCATATCGACTAAGTGTCCTAAGTCCTTTATTGCTTTCCTCGTCTTGGGTTCAAGCTTGCCGTCGATCTTGGCGGCGAAGCGGCAGGCCCTGAGCGCTCTCAGGGGGTCTTCGCGCATTCTTTCCCTGGCGTTCCTGACAAAGCGGAGCGTATGGGTTTTCAAGTCCTCCAGGCCGCCTGTGGGGTCTATCAGTTTGCTTCCGTCATAGGCCATGGCGTTGACGGTGAAATCGCGCCGGGAGAGGTCCTCCTCTATTGAGTCTGCGTACGTTATGGAATCAGGATGCCGGTGGTCGGAATAAGTCCCGTCGTTCCTGTAGGTCGCCACTTCTATGCCGTCCACAAGCATGACGGCGAAAGCCTGGCCTACGGCCCGGCATTTGGGAAAGAGTTTTTTTATGTCCTTCGGCCTGGCGTTGGTCGCGATGTCGAAATCCTCGCATTTAATGCCGAGGAGAGCGTCCCTGACGCAGCCGCCGACCAGGCAGGCCTCAAAACCGCCTCCCTGGAGCCTTGAGAGGATGTTTCCCACCTTAGGCGGTATCTTTATCCCAAAAGTCACGATCTAGCCCTCTATGAGCGTTCTGAGGTCATCTACGGAGACTTCCGCGATGCTCGGCCTGAGAAGGTCGGCCGGCGCAGCTTTGACAAAATCACCGACGCCTACGCACTTGAAGCCGGCAGCCCTCAGGGCCTCGATACCGAGAACGGCGTCCTCGATGCCGACCACTTCGTCGGGCGCTGCGCCGGAAACTTCCTGAGCTTTCAGGAAAATGTCGGGAGCGGGCTTGGTCTTTATTATGTCCATCCTGTCTATTACAGCGTAAAAGTAAGGCTCGAGTTTGGCGCAGCGGATGACGTCCTTGGCGTTCTTGCTGCCGGAAGCGACTACGGAACGGATCCCCGCTTCGTTTAGGTCTTCCAAAAGCTTGACGGCGCCGGGAAGACGCAGTTCGTCGGGGTCGCAATTGTGCAAAAGATCGAGGTAATAGCGGTTCTTGCGGTCGGTCAGCTCCTTACATTCCTCTTTGCAAGGCATTGGCCTGTCGTTGAAGACCGTGAAGAGTCTTTCCAGGCAGACTTCCCTCGCCATGCCGCGGAAATCGTCGCCCTGCTTCTGGGTGAAATTAAGGGAAAGATCTTTCGCCAGCATGTTCCAGCTTCTGTAGTGGAGGTAATGGGAATCGACCAGAACTCCGTCTAGATCGAAGAGCACCGCTTTCAGTTTTGACATAGTTTATCCTTATTTCTTATGTTTCGCTTATTTTACCACAACCAGCCCTTTAACGCTGAATAAGAGCGCGTTGCGCCGCGTTTTCCAAATTTGGTAAAATAAATAATACAACTAAGTATAGGGAAATAGTGAAAACGAGACATCTAGCAAGCCTTTTTGCGGCCTCTTTGCTGCTGGCAGCCTGCGAGCCTTCCCCCAAGGAGGCGACAGAGCTTTTTATTTCCGACCTGAGAGCCGGGAACTGGCAGAGCTGCGCTTCTTTCATGACGCCGGAGCTGAGAGAGGCTTTCACTAAGGAGGCGAAAAACTGGCCTGTTCTCGCTTTCGCCCAGACTTTTTACACGGACAGTGTCAAATGCGAATTTCTGAAATACGAGACTAAAGAAGGCAAAGCCCACACGCTCGTGAGCTATTCCTGGCGCTGGCTCAGGATGCCGGTTTATCCCGGAAGCATCCTTTTCGACATCGTCTGGCGTCCCATGGACGGCAAATGGCGCATAGAAAACATCTTCGCCATAAGCCGTTGGGATATGTTCGCGCTGGCTGACAAAAACAGCCCTCCGGAAATTCTGGAAAATGCCCATCCCACGACTTGCGGGCTCCGCTACGTCAAGCCTTACCGCGAAAACGAAAGCTGGGATAAGCTTGGTCTAACAGTGGAAAAATATTTGGAAACCTGGTACCGATAAACAAAGGATCATCATGCGTCAATTCAGTCTAATCTTCCTTTTAGTTCTCTGCGCCGTCGCTCCGGCTTTTGCCGACGGCGATGCTTTCGCAGAGGATGATGCGCTGAGAGCTCTTGAAAGAGCCGCGGCGGAAAAAGAGCCCGTAGCCGGTCTCAAAAGCGATACTCTCCCCACGATACCGGAGAGCGAAATCCAAGATTTCCCCTTCTTCTCCCACGAGGAAACGGACGTTCCCCCGCTGGTGCAAGACATGGAGACGGAGGAGGAAACTCCCGTAAAACTTTCCATGACGCCCATAGAGGCTCATGACGAATATCTCTTGGAGAGCTGCCCTAAGTGGTATAAGCGCGTCCCTTGGGGTCTCTGCCGTGGGTTTGTGAATATCACGACCTGCGTTGGAGAACTTGGCCGCGGCTTCACCTACTCTTTCGGCGAATACCATCCGGCTATTGCCGCGCCCATCGGCCTGGTCGCCGGAGTTGCCGGCACGCTTGGCCGCTGCGGCGCCGGTTTAGCGGACATAGTGACCTTAGGTCTGCTTGGCGACCGCGACCTGGCTTTGAACTTCCCGGACTACGTCTGGCAGGGGCAGTGGGACTACGGCTTCTATCCGAACAATAGGAACGAAGAACCTGTTCCCGAAACCGAGGAACCTTTAGTTAAGCGTGAAGACCCGAGCGAAGGCTACATCCCCAGCCCGACCGCCAGAACGCCCATAAAAGGCAGAAGGATAAAGTAA
>JAFYIM010000264.1 GCA_017538635.1 bacterium | reverse complement strand
GAAAGATTTCGAAAAACTAAGGGCAATCTCCTGCGACCACGCCCTGACGCACCGCAAGGTCACCATTGAGGAGACCAGGGGATACAGGGAGATAGCGGGCTACGACATTACGGCCATAAGGGACGTGCCTATAGCGACCAGCGGACTTTTCGACGACCTCGGGAACGCGAAATTTCCCGCCGAGGAATTCCGGCGTTTCAACAGCGAGATCGTTCTTCTGCCGGCCTGGGATCTCAGGAGGACTTGGATCTGCGGCGACCGCGTCCGCCCCGTGGACCGCTACAGCTATTGGGGCGGCGATCCTTTCGATCTGCACATCCTGCTTTCCAATTATTCCGAAACCGACCTGAAAGGGGAGACTCTGCGGCTTGAATTGCTGGATGACGCGGGCAAACTCCTCGCCTGGGAGGAACGAATGATCCAAAAAGTCGGGAAAGGCGAAATTAAAGAAGTCTGCTACTTCAACGTGGAGCTTCCTAAAGTAGGGGCGCCCGCCAATCTAAAGCTGACGGCAAGCGTAGGCGCCTACAGCAATTTCTGGCCGCTATTCGTTTACCCTAAGCCAAATCGACCTGAAAACTTCCTGGTAAAAGACCACACCGGAGTTTTCCGGGGAATAGAAGGCGTTAAGGAAGGGGAGATCATCGTAACGGACCAGCTCGACGCCGCCGTGAAAGAATTTATCAAGAAGGGAGGAAAAGTTTTCCTCATGCAGGACAAAGATCCCTCCTTCCCAACGGAAGAGGTCTCCTTTTGGCGCGAGAGTTTCCCCGTAAGCTGTCCCCATCCCGTTCTCGCCGGACTTAAACGCTCTGATTTCACGGAAGACCTCAGATACTTCTCAGTTGCCCCGGAAAGGGCTATTGACAGCGGAAAGGCATCAGATATTGGCTTTTCGTTGAAACGCCCCTTATTGAGGCGCTGCGACGCCAGAAACTGGAGAATAACGGATTATCTGGCGGAATATTCCTTCGGCAAGGGGACGCTTGTCGCCACGACGCTGAAACTTTCCGGCGGCAGGGGAAGGCAGGCTTTGGGTTTCACTAACAATGTCTTCGGAGCGTACCTTTTTGGTAAGATAATAAGATACCTGACTGATAAATCAAAATAAAGCAAGTTTATGGCGGAATTAAAGATTGAAAAAGGCTCTTTTTTCCTGGACGGGAAGGAGATCTTCCTGACCTCTGCGGAAGTCCATTATTTCAGGACCCCCAGGGAAAGCTGGGAAAAAGTTTTGGATAGCGTCAAGGAAGCCGGCTGCAACGCCGTCTCCTTCTACACCCCCTGGCTCGTGCACGAACCGGAGGAGGGCCGTTTCGACTTCACAGGGCTGTATCATCCCTGCAACGACCTCGTGGCCTTCCTCGAACTGGTCAAGAAGAGCGGCCTCCTTTGCTACTGGCGTCCCGGACCGTATATTTACGCCGAAGCCACGGATCTAGGAATCCCCAGATGGTTCACAAAGAAGAATCCCCAGAGCATGGTCATGCGCTATGAGGACGGGGAGTACATACCCAGCTCCGCCATCAACGCCGTGGGTCACATGAACGGCGATTTCCTCGCCGCCGTTGAGAAATGGTACGCTGCCGTATCGGAAGTCATCAAGCCTTATCAGGCTCCCAATGGCTTCGTCGTCATGACGCAGCTTTGCAACGAAGTGCCGGGCGACGATTTCGACGATGAGAATCCCGTGAACCTCGGCCTCGTAAAGAAAGACGGCATCTGGCCGACTTACCTTAAGGAAAAATACGGAACGCTGGAAAAGATCAACAACGCCTACGGCTGCAGCTTCGGCGACTTTTCAAGGATCCCGCCGTATATGCTCGAGCAGGCGAACAAAACGCTATACGAGATCGAGCGGAGGGAATACTACTACGGCTGCTATTACCCGAAGTATTTCCAGAAACTGAGGGACATGCTTGTGAATTGCGGCATAAAAACGCCCTTTACACACAACGCCTACTGCCCGCGCGCGCTTTCACTGCACATAAAAAACAAAGAGCAGAATCCCTGGCTCAATATCGGGGTGGACTGCTACTACTCCATGAGCGGCAACTTGAATCTCACCAACGGCACATACTTCTGCGAATACGG
>JAFYIM010000263.1 GCA_017538635.1 bacterium | reverse complement strand
GGGCATGACTACACGATGGTCGTAACGGTTAGGTCTGGGAGCGAGGGCGACATGGTGGTGAACGTTTCGACTTTGGGCGAGGTGGTGGAAAAAGAGGTCATCTCTCTTATCGATCACAAAAACTTGAATACCGACGTGCCTTTCCTTACCGGCGTTCTGCCGACTATGGAGAACATCGCTCGAAAGATCGCCGAGAGGCTGGAAGAGCCTCTGAAAGGGATCGGCGCGGAATTATATGAATTAACTTTGGCTGAAAGCGAAAAGAACAGCGTGACGCTTCACTTTGTATGAAAGAATATTCCCCTGAAGAAATAAAAGAGATGCTGAGATCGGCTGACGATCTCGACATTTACCGCGAGCTTATCACAAGAATGGGCGACGATCCGACAAGGGAAGGTCTTATAAAGACCCCGCAGCGGATCAGGGATTCCCGCGGTTTTCTGATGTCCGGCTACAATATGGACGCGGAGACGATCCTGAACGGCGCGATCTTTGAAGACCCCTGCGACGAGATGGTCTTGGTCAGGGACATCAGCTTCTATTCTATGTGCGAACACCATATGCTGCCCTTCTTCGGTAAGATCCACGTGGCTTATCTTCCCAAGGGCCGTATCGTTGGTTTGAGCAAGATCCCCAGGATCATCGAGATGTTCGCCAGAAGGCTGCAGATCCAGGAGAGATTGACTTCCCAGATCGCCAAATGCCTGATGGAAAACTTAAAGCCCTACGGCGTAGGCGTCGTTTGCGAAGCGAACCATCTCTGCATGGCCATGCGCGGCGTGCAGAAGAGCGACTCCTTCACCACCACTTCCGCCATGGAGGGGACGTTCAAGACGGACGGCAGGACGCGCCACGAATTTTTGAAACTTATCTCCATGCCTTCCTTGCACCGTTGATGACCATGAGATCTTATATTTGTCTGCTTTTGCTTTTGTGCGCGGTCTTTGCGTTCGCGGAGGAGAAAGCGTCCGTGACGGTCGCCAATCCTTCGGCCAGCAAAGTCGTGCTCGATCCCACTGCCAGCGAGGACGCCAAAGCGATAGTGGACAACGCCCGCACGGCCGCGGCGCCGCAGGTTGCCTTGGAGAGCGGCACGAACGCCGTGGCCAAGACGGAAGAATTGGTGCCGCCGAAAGCAGCCGCCGCGGTCGCGAAGGAAACAGTTGTTGAGCAGACCGAGCAGGCGAGCTCGGTGAACGCGGCGATGGACATTGCCGTCTGGCAGAAGACCTATCTTGAATCCGAGACGCAGTGCGTCTGGAAAGCCGAGAGCGACACGATCGTTCCGGGACTGCTTTCCTCCGTGCAGGCAAACGTTACTGTCACATTCGGACCGAAAGATTATCTCTGCCTGGATTACGAAGGAGAAAACGCTTTCCGTGCAACCTGCTCCAATTCGCTTGTGAGCGTGTTTTTCCCCGGCAGCGAAATAAGCGACAAGAGAATAGCCGGGCCTTTCGAGTATGCCTGGGATGATTTTCTCGGCATTCCCATCCAGGGATCTTTGACGAATTACTACACCGGCGTTTTCCAGGACGGGGAACTGTTCCGCTACGACTTCGTTTTGCTGCCGGAAGCGCAGCTTAAGTTCAGGAAGCGCTACAACGATTATTCCCATGTGGCGATCCGCCGCCACGTCTGGTTCGACAAGACGAAGCAGCGCATCGTGAAGACCTACCGCCGGACCCTGAACGGATCGGAAACGACTTTTATTTTCAAAGTTGAAGAATAATTCTATTTTTGGGGGACGAATGAAATTTTATTGGAACGCCATTCTCGTTCTGACGCTGACTTTTTCTGTTTTGGAAGCTTTTTCAGTCGGAAACCTTGACCTCAAGGTAGCCGTGGTCACCCACAATCCCTGGATGACGAACGTGGCGGAGATCGCGCGGGGGCGGAGGCTGAACGCCACCTTCGGCTGGCCCATCGGCTACAACATGGCCAAAGACCAGGCCAACTGGTGGTTCGAAGCATCGCACGGCATGGTGAAGGTAACCTTTGTGACGAACGTCGTGCTTGCGACCTGGCCGCGTTTCATCAGCGGAGACCGTTTCACGCCGCAAATGTATTACGACATGCGCAAAAAAGGCGTCAAGCCTCCCTTTAACACGAGCTTCACCTTCGACTACATGTATTTTTACACCAACGAGTGCCCCTG
>JAFYIM010000262.1 GCA_017538635.1 bacterium | reverse complement strand
GATAAGGAGGGCAAAGCGGACGGCGCTTCTGCTTCCGCGCCCGCCGCCAAAGTCCAAAAGGGCCTGCCCTTCAAAGAAGTTAGGCGCTCCTACGGTTATCTTTCGCCCAAAGATCTTCTGACTTTCCTGAAAGGCCAGGAAGAACAGTCCGCCGCGCCCGCGTTCGGGCTTCTGGCGCTTTTGATGCTCTTTGTGGGCGGCTTCCTTCTGAACCTGACGCCCTGCGTTCTGCCGGTCATTCCCATGACGCTGGCAGTCCTGGGCGCAAAGTACGACAAGGCCGGCCCGAAGAGGGGCTTCCTTCTGGGCTCCGTCTATGGACTCGGCATGTGCCTAACCTACGGAACGCTCGGCGCCATCGCGATCTTTTTGGGCGGCAGTTTCGGGACCTGGTACGACCTCTGGTATTTCCGGGCTATTCTGGCTCTGCTCTTCATCGCCTTAGGTTTGGCGATGATGGATCTCTTTATCCTCGACTGGAGCAGATTCATCGGGCGTCCGCAGTCCTTGAAGGAAAAGAAGGGCAGCCTCTGGGGCGCTTTCCTGCTGGGCGTTCTGGCCGCGCTTCTGGCCGGCGCCTGCATCGCCCCGGTCATCGTCTATACGCTCGTCCAGGGCGCCGAACTTTACAACAAGGGCAACTATTTCGGCATCGCCCTGCCCTTCATCCTTGGCTTGGGCCTTGCCTCCCCCTGGCCCTTTTTGGGCGCGGGCGTAAGCTTCCTGCCCAAACCCGGCAATTGGATGAACTGGCTGAAGAAGCTGATGGGCGTCGTTCTTATCTTGCTCGGAATTTATTACGCTCTGGCGATCCCCAGGCTTTTCAAAGCGGAAAACTACAGCGCGAAGGAAAGCGAGAAGCTTTCTGGCTACTATTACAACGACAGCGTCAGCGCCGCTTTTGCAAAGAGCAAAGCGGAGAAGAAGCCGCTGCTTATAGATCTTTCCGCCACCTGGTGCGCCTCCTGCAAAAAAATGGATCGCAAAACTTTCCGCGATCCCGAAGTTAGAAAAGTTTTGACCAATGATTTCGTCTTCCTGAGCTTCACGACAGATCTGAAAGCCGAAAATGAGGATCTGAAGAACGCTCTGGACACGCTTAAACCCCAAGGCCTGCCGGCCGTCATCATTTTAGAGCCATGAAAATAATAAAAAGACTCTTTTGGGCCGCGGTCATTCTGATCGCGCTTTTGGTCGTCGCATTTTTCGTCGTAACATCCTCGCCCTTCATAACGAAAGTGCTCGTCCCGGCGCTGCAGACGGAAGAGTACATGTTCACGCTGGACGACATAAACCTCGGCTTCGGCGAGAGCTCTTTTTCCAACCTGAACTTCGTCTGGCGGAACCCTTCCGGCGAAACGAACATGACTCTCTTCGTCCAGAATTTCAAGACCGGCTACGAACTCATATCGCTAGGCTCCGATCAGAAGAAGATCAAGGTGCTTTCCATAACCGGGCCGAGGCTGGCCATCTTCCCGCCCTTCTTTGAAAAGAAGGAAAAGCAGCCTAAGGAAAAGAAAGAGAAGGAAGACTTCGACCTCAAGAAGAAGATCGAGGATCTGAAGATACCGGTGGATCTCGACGCGCTCTACGTCCCCGGCGCCTCCTTTTCCGTCACGACCAAAGAGGAGAAACTCTGGGGCAGCCTCAATCTGGAGGTCAACAAGTTCGCGCCCAACAAGGAGGCCGATCTGAAATTGACCGGCAACGCCCGCTATGTCAAAGGCGAGGACGTCACGGTGGAACGGATGCCTTTCTCTATGGAAGCGGCTTTCACCTTCGCCGATTCCCTGATCCCTACGGGCGCCAAAGGCTCTCTGCTCATAACCAACCTGACAGGACGGGCGGGTGAAATAGACCTCGCGAACTGGTACGTTCTGGGCAACCTGCAGGCGGAATGCGAGAACGTTGGCCAGGCCCTCATTATAAAGAATCTCTCCCTGGCGCTGAAGCAGGGCAAGAAAGACGTGGCCGGCCTCACAAGCAACGGTCGCTACGACGTCGCTTCCGGCAGCGCCGAGGCGGCAGCCGCGCTGCAGGTCATGCCGTCCACGCTCTGGGAAAAGCTTTTCGGCGACCGCGTGCCCTTGGCCCTCGGACAGCTCGAGACCTCGCTCACCACCAAAGCGCGCTGGGACAATTCTGCCGCCACGCTCTCTGGCAACAACCATATCTTCCTTAAGAAGGTCGCCTACTCAGCCTATCCGCACCTGCCGCCCCTGGACTGCGAACTGGTCTCCACGACCCGCTTCGAGACCGCTAACAAAAAGATCTCCTTCGACAGATTCGACCTGTCCGCCAGGCG
>JAFYIM010000261.1 GCA_017538635.1 bacterium | reverse complement strand
CGGCGGGAAGCTCTTTTTTATTTACCCAAAGCACTCCCATCCATTGAAAAGCTAGTCTCCAGATCGATCGCTTTGCCAACGCCGCGTAACTTTTTCCATTTCGCGACCGTTATATATATGAAAGGGCAACCGTGTCACCCCCCCTTGAATTTTTGTCACAAATAATATATACTTTTTGTGACATAATTAAGGAGAAAAAATGAGCAGAAACAGTTACGCGAAAGCTATTAAGGACAGAATCTCAAAAACGACCAAGCCATTTATCTTGGCTGATTTTTACGACCTTGCTAACCGTGTCAACGTTCGCAAGGTCATCACTCGTTTGGAGCGCTCTGGTTTCATTAGCCGCATTGCGCGGGGCATATACTTCAAAACGGAATACAGCAAGTTTCTTAAGGAGTATATAAAGCCTTCTCCGGATGCCGTCGCCAAAACTATCGCCAGAAATTTCGGCTGGAACATAATCCCCTGCGGGAACACCGCGCTCAACATGCTAGGGCTCTCGACGCAAGTCCCAGCTGTTTATTCCTACGCAAGCAACGGAAATTATAAAAGTTTTTCCCTTATGAATTCGAAAACCAAAATACATTTCAAGCATATCCCGAATAAAGAAATCGTCAATCTTTCCGAGAAAACCGCTCTGCTCATCCAGGCAATAAAAGCTTATGGCAAAAGCAACATCGATCAGGATTTCACGGATCGGTTAAAAATCACTTTTAGCCAGAAGGAAATCAAAAAGATCAAAAAGGAGGCGCAATACACCACCTCCTGGATATATGAATATATCTTAACCCTGTGACAAACATGAAAAACATTGCTAATTTATCAGCAAAATCAAGGAACGCTCTAATCATAAGCGTTGCCGAAGAAACAGGACTCAGCGAAGCCATAGTGGAAAAGGATTTCTGGGTATGTTTCATACTTGATTATTTGTTCACGCGCTGCACTTGGAAAGACAATTTTGTTTTCAAGGGAGGAACGAGTTTATCCAAGGCTTACAACCTTATTCAAAGATTTTCTGAAGATATCGATCTAATAATCGATTGGAGAATTCTCGGATATAAAGCCAATGAGCCGTGGATTGTTCGGAGCAATACTAAGCAAGACGCTTTCAACAAAGAAGCCAATGCCCGCGCAAGCGAATTTATATCAGAGAAGTTCCTCCCTGCAACACTAAACGATTTGCTATCTGAAATAAAACAGACATTTGATATTCAGATAGACAAAAAAGATCCTCTTACAATTAATTTTCTATATCCAAAATCTTATTCCAGCCAATCTATTCTTCAAGAAATAAGATTGGAGATGGGGGCTTTGGCCGCCTGGTCCCCTTATGCGATATGCAAAATCAGGCCTTATGTCGCCGAACGTCATGAAGAATTATTTGACACTCCTTTTACTGAAGTAAGAACCGTTCTTCCCGAGCGCACCTTCTGGGAAAAGATAACCATCCTTCACAGGGAAAGCTTCCGGCCGGAAGGCAGTCCCCTGCCCCATCGTTACTCCAGGCATTATTACGACGTATATTGCATAATGAATTCTCCGGTAAAAGAAAAAGCCTTGAAAGACCTTGCGCTGCTTGAAAAAGTAGTCTCTTTTAAAGACAAGTTTTACCATAGTCCCTGGGGACGCTATGATCTGGCGAAGCCAGGATCGCTTCGCCTGATGCCGCCGGAACACAACATCCTAAAGCTGCGCGACGATTACGAACATATGCAGAATATGATCTTCGCCGAAAAACCGGATTTTGACGCGGTCCTGGAGGCAATTTCGGGTTTAGAAGATGAAGTCAACGCATAGTCCACTGACGAATGAAAATCACGTATTTGCCGATCTACGCAATGAT
>JAFYIM010000260.1 GCA_017538635.1 bacterium | reverse complement strand
GTGCAGCTGGCCGCCGACATGCGCTCCATGGAGACCGTGACGGTCATCAAGCACGCGCCGCCTAACCTTTCCCTAGACCCGGAGCCGCCCGAAGAAAAATGAGAGACCTGCTTCTCATAATTCTTGTCCTGTTTTTGCAGATTAGTTCCGCGAAGCTCTTCGGCGGGATCTTCTTTGATTTCCTGACGCCCTTATTGCTTCTTTGGTCTATCTCGAAACCAATGAGGGAAATGATCCTCTGGACCATTCTGACCGGGCTTTTGGTCTCCGCCATCTATCCGCAGCCGCTTCTTGTCATCCTTACCGGACTCATCATGGCGCAGTGGCTCTGGAGAGTTTCCTTCTTCGAGAACTGGCGCAGAAAGCCCGGCATGGTCTTCGTGGCGGGTGTCAGCTTCTCCTTTATGTGGCAGATCTGCGGGCTGATCTTCGCCTCGGTGACTACGGACCTTTTGTCCATGCCTTTGTGCTTCCCGCCGCTCTTAAGTTCTTTTGTGAGCGCCGGCCTTTTCACGGTCATCGTTTTCCGCATCGCGAGCATAAAGGCTGAGTTGGAGGGCAACGCGTGGTAAAACTGCCGAAAAGCAAGCTGCTCTCTCTTTTCAGGCTGGAGATATTGGCCCGCATAATCTTGGCGGTCTTCATTCTCCTTGCCTTGCGCCTTGCTTACATGCAGCTAGTTAAAGGCGAAAACTACCGCAAGCGCGTGACGAATCAAAGCACCAGGAAAGTCTGGGTGGACGCCGCCAGAGGCGAGATACTTGACCGCAACGGCAAAATTATCGCCTACAACAGCCCGGAGCGCAACGTAGCCTACGAAGCAAGCGTTTACTCTAAGCGCGCGCAGAGCAACGCGGTGACGCGTCTCGCTTACCTGTTGCGCTGCCTGCCAAATGAGCTCAGCGAGAACTTGCGGCCCAAAAAGCGCCTGCCGGACGGCACGGCCGTCTTGGCCAGGAACGTTTCGGAATCTAGCTTCACGCGCGTGGCGGAAAGGAGCGACGAGATACCGGGCCTTATCCTTGACTACGAAGCGGCCAGGCGCTATCCCTACGGCTCGGTCTTCGGGCACGTGACGGGCTACACCGGCCTCATAAGGTCCAACGACAAGCGCCTGAAAGAATCCTTAGACCCCTTCCACATCAACGACATCGTGGGTCGCGAAGGCATGGAGTATTATTGCGACGACATTCTGCACGGCCGCAACGGGAGACGCATGGTGGAAGTTGACCGCGTCGGGCGCTACACCGGCATTCTTCTCCAGGAGGATGCCATTCCCGGCAAAGACATCGTGACGACGCTGGACGTAAGACTGCAGCAGGCCGCGACCGACGCCATGAAGGGCAAGGTGGGAGCGGCGGTTGTTATAGACGTCAAGACGGGCGAGATCTTAGCGATGGTCAGTTCCCCCAGTTACGACCCCAATCTTTTCATCGGGGGAATAAGCCAGACTAATTACGCCCTTTTAAGAGACAATCCCGACCATCCGCTTCTGAACCGCGCGACGCAGGGGCTCTATCCTCTGGGTTCGGTCTTCAAGCTCGTCACTTCTTTGGCTGGGCTGGAAACGGGCGTCTTCACTGCCAAAACGGTCTATCACGACACCGGTTCCGTGCAGGTCGGCAACCACACGATCAGGAATTACCATAAGGCCGTTTACGGCGACATAACGCTTGAGGACGCTCTGAGAGTCTCCTGCAACACCTTCTTCTGCCATTACGCCAACGCGATCGGCGCGGACAATCTCGCGAAATACGCAAGAGCGCTGGGCCTGGGCGACCGCACGGGCGTGGAGCTGCCGGCGGAATCCTACGGCCAGGTGCCGACTCCCGTCTGGAAAAAGAACATCCAGGGCGAATCCTGGTACCCCGGCGACACCGTGAACCTTTCCATAGGCCACGGCTTCATTCTCGTGACGCCGGTGCAGATCGCCAGAATGGCGGCGGCTCTTGCGACGGGCGGCACGGTCATGCCTTTGACGCTCATAAAATCCCTCCGTCAGGGCGGCATCGAAACGGTCTATAACGGCGAGCGCCCGGAAACCCGACACTCGGAATTCAAGCCCGAAGCCCTGAAGGCGGTAAGAGAAGGCATGTACGCGGTCGTCAACAAGCCGAACGGCTCCGGCAGAAGAGCGAAAGTGCCGGGCATCACGGCCTGCGGCAAGACGGGCTCCGCCATGCTGGGCAAAAAGACCTTCGCTTGGTTCGCCTCCTACGCGCCCTTCGAGGAGCCGGAAGTGGCCATGGCCATCGTCGTTGAGAACGCGACAAGCGGCGGTACGGACGCCGCGCCGATCGCCGGAGAAATTTACAAGACTTACGTCAAGATAAGAAAAAACCAAAGCGCTAAAAATGGAAAATGATCTGAAAACGCTTTTTTCAAAAAGGAAAGCGAAGATATTGAAGACCTTGAAAAGCTATCTTCTGAGGAAGGAGACGAAAAAGCTTCTTTCCCTTCCCTGGGAGGATAAGCTGCCTGAAAAGCTAGTTTCTTTCACGGACGGCGGAAAGTGCCTGAGAGGGAATCTGCTTTTAATTGGCGCTTCCCTTGCCGGAGGCAATATCGATGATTACCTTCCGGCGGCCGCGGCTATAGAGTTTTTCCAGTCCGGGATCTTGATGCACGACGACATCATAGACCAAGACCTTATGAGAAGAGGGAAACCTTCCGCCCACGCGGCCTTCGCGAGTTTTTTGAAAGCGAAAAAATTCAGGGAGACGGAAAAGACGGGAGAATCGCTCGCCATTTGTCTGGGCGACATCGCGCTGATGCTGACGTACGCGCTTTTGATGGAAACGAAGTGCTCTTCGGAAAGAAAAGTTCTGGCGGCCTCCTACTGGGGAAGAGAATTCGCCCATGTGGGCGCCGCGGAAATGGAGGACACCTACCTTGCTTTGGAAAAAGGCCTTCCCGAGGAGAAGCGGATAATAGCGCTCTACGTCGGGAAGACGGCGGGCTACACTATGACCGTGCCTCTCGTCACGGGCGCCATGCTTGCGGGCGGGAAGCCTAACCTTATAGCCTGCCTTGAAAAATACGCGCTTGCTCTGGGAACGCTCTTTCAGGTGAAGGACGACGAACTGGGTCTTTTTGGGAGCGAGAAAGCTTTAGGAAAACCCATTGGCAGCGACATCAGGGAAGGGAAGAAGACCATTTTCTGGCAGAAGCTGATGACGAAAGCAAGCGCTAAGGAAAAGCTAGAGCTCTCCAAGATCTTCGGAAGCGAAAAAGTTACTGCCAAAAAGATCGAAAAAGTAAGAGAGATGATGAAAGCTAAAGGCGTGACGGAGGAAGTGAATAAGCTATCCCTCAGTTTGGCCGCCAAGGCTAGAGCCGCCGCGCAAAAGATAGAAGACGAAAAAGGCAAAGAAATTCTGCTGTCCCTTATCGAGCTCAGCCTCAAGAGGACCGCATAAAAAAATTAAGGAGATAAATTATGTCTGAATTGAAGATCACCTGTTTGAAAAGCAAGGACGGCGCGCCAAATGAAGCGGCGGTCGTGTTTTTGACCAAGGAACTTTTGCCGGAAGCCAAAAAGACTTTCCCCCTGACCAAAAAGGTCTGGGAGGATTTCAAGGCCGAAGCGGGCGAAACGGTAACGGTCTATACGGAAGGCGAAGTGGGACGCTTCCTGCTTTGCGGTCTGGGCAGCGTTGCGGAACTGGAGCTTGAAGACATAAGGCGCGCCGCGGTCTCCGCGGGCGACGCGCTGGCGAAGCTGGAAGTCAAGAAATTCAGAGTCCTGCCTTTCAGGAGCGACGAGATCATAGAAAAGGAAGCGACGGCGGCCGCCTTGGAAGGCTTTTTGCTGCGCGGCTACGAATACAAGGCGGACTTTACGCCCCGCGTGAGAACGCCCTTCGAAGAGATCTGCTTCATCACGGCGGAAGATCCCAAGGAAGTGAAGCCTCTCTTAAAGAGAACGCAGACCATCTGCGAAGGCGTGATACTGGCCAGGGAACTGGCGAACGCGCCGCACTCCACCATCAACGCCGAGCGTCTCTCCCAGGTCGCCAAGAGTCTTAAGCACTTCGGGCTGAAAGTCAGCGTCCTCGAGATGGCGGACATCAAGAAGAAGAATATGGCCGGGCTTCTGGCCGTCAACAGAGGCTCCACGCAGCCGGCGCGCTTCATAGAACTTGTCTGGCAGGGCGCCAAAAACAAGAAGGAAGCGCCCGTGGTCTTCGTCGGCAAGGGCCTGACCTTCGACACCGGCGGCATCTCCATCAAGGGAAGCAGCGGTATGGAAGCGATGCGCATGGACAAGCACGGTGGCGCAAGCGTTATCGGCACGCTCTACGCGGCGGCCGCTCTCAAAGTGAAGCAGAACGTTGTGGGCTTAGTCCCCGCGACCAACAATATGCCGGGCCCCAACGCGCTTTTGCCGGGCGACGTCATCGAATATAAAAACGGCGTCAAAGTCGAGATCATCAGTACGGACGCGGAAGGCAGGCTCATTTTGGCGGACGGCCTCCTGAGAGCGGGAGAATTCAAGCCGAAAGCCGTTGTTGATATCGCGACATTAACGGGCGCCATCATCACCTGCTTAGGGTATGAGGCGGCGGGCCTTTTCTGTGAGGACGAAAAGCTTTCCATCGCTCTGAAGGCGGCCGGCGAAAAGACGGGCGAACGCCTCTGGCAGATGCCGATGTACAAAGGCTATGAGAAACTCCTTAAGAGCTACGTTGCTGATATCAAGAACGGCGGCGGCCGCCCGGCCGGATCAAGTACCGCCGCGCTCTTTCTGAAAAAATTCGCGCCTAACGTTCCCTGGGCGCACGTGGACATCGCGGGAATGGGCATGCGTCCCTCCACTGAGGGCTACAATCCCATGGGCGCGACGGGCTACGGCGTCAGGCTCTTCATTGAACTCCTTGAGGTGATACTATGACGGAAATCGACCAATACAAAGATTTTGTCAAAGCCATGCTGAAGGTCGCGATGCCCTTCATCAAAGATTCCTTCAACTCCCGCGCCTACCACGTCGAGGAGAAGAAGGACAAGAGCCCGGTGACGGAAATAGACCGCAAGGCTGAGATGATGCTGAGGGAAATGATCGCCAAGAATTTTCCCAGCCACGCCATTCTGGGCGAGGAGTTCGGGGCGAGCGAGAAGGCGGAGTACACCTGGGTTCTTGACCCCATCGACGGCACGAAGTCCTTCATCTCGGGCTCTCCGCTTTTCGGCACGCTCATTGCGCTCTTAAAGAACGGCAAACCGATCCTCGGCGCCATCGGGCTCCCGATGCGCGACGAAATTTATCTGGGCGACAATACGGTAACGGAGCTGAACGGGAATCCGGTGCACGTTAAGGACGCCCAGAGCCTCAAGGAGGCCGTTATCCTCACTACGGACATATGCGATATAGCCCGCTTGAAAAGCCGGCCTAAATTCGACGCTCTCATTGAAGAAGGCAAGATCTTCAGGATGTGGGGCGACTGCTACGGCTACGCGCTGATTGCCGGCGGCCTGACGGCGGTCATGTCCGACGCGGAAATGAACCCCTGGGACATCCTGCCCCTTATCCCTGTCATAAGGGGAGCGGGCGGCGTCATAACGGGCTGGGAAGGCCAGGATCCGGTGGGAGCCGATTCCTGCCTGGCCGCGCCGCCGACCTTGCACAAGCTGGCGTTGGCTATATTGAATTGAATTTGCTATAATGTTTGCAGTCTCGTAAAGAGTTTGAATATATATGGCCTTCGGGCCGGAATGAAATTGAAATTGGAAATTTGAAATGAGTTTTACCCTGCGGTGTTCG
>JAFYIM010000259.1 GCA_017538635.1 bacterium | reverse complement strand
GATGTAAGATTTGGCGTATTCCCTGGCCTGGCGGCGGAAATCGACCTGGTCGACTTCGTCCTTGGTCTTGCCGAGCTTCTTTAAAAGCGCGTATTCGATGGGCAGGCCGTGGCAGTCCCAACCGGGAACATACGGCGCGTCATAGCCCTGCATGGTCAGGTAATGGATGGTAATATCTTTCAGGATCTTGTTCATGGCGGTGCCGTTGTGGATCTTGCCGTTCGCGTAAGGCGGACCGTCATGAAGGACATATTTTTTGCAGCCGCTCCTGGCTTTTCTGATCTTGCCGTAAAGATCCTCTTTCTGCCATTTTTCAAGTCGTTTCGGTTCCTGCTGGGGAAGATTCCCGCGCATCGGGAAATTTCCGGCCGGCAGGTTTAAGGAATCCTGGTACTTGTTTTTCTCTTCTTTGCTCATTTTTGGAAGGTTAAGGTTATTTTAAAGTCACGTTTGTCTCGAATATCTCGTCTCCGCGCATATATTTCATCGGAATAGTCTTGCCGGAGCTGTAAGCTTTGTTCATAGCGTAAGTGTAGGTCGACACGGAATCCACTTTCAGGCCGCCTATTTCCAAAAGCACGTCGTTCGACTCAAGGCCGGCCAGTTCGCCCGGGCCGAGTTTCTGCGTGTTTGTTATGAGCATTCCGTAATTGGCTTTCAGGCGTTTGTTCCTCTTCTGCATAATGGCGTCGACTTTTATGACGTACATGCCGCTGTTCATCATGCACTGCGAGGTGCTGCCCAAAGATTTCTCATATTCTTCGGGAACTACGGTGTCTTCGGTATTGACTGCGATCCCGGGGGCTTTCTTCTCCTCCTCAACCGTAGCCTGTTCGTCTGCAACGGCCGTTTCAGCTTTTTCCGAAGCGTTCGTCTGGACAGTTTGAACTTCAAGATCGTACTGGAAGGAGAAGGGACGGTTCAAAAATTCGCTGATATCGCCGTAGGTCCTGAGCTTCAAGGTTTTGTTCCCGCCGTTCTCCTCAAACACCACCTTCTGGCTGGCAGAGTCAATATAAACGACAGTAGCCTCTGTATCTTCGATCTTCTCGCCTTCCGCCACTGTGAAAGTGGAGCGGGTCGATTTATTGTAGAACATGGCTAAATTCTTTCCGCCGAAACGGGAGATCCCGTTGAATTGAATGTGTTTCGTCCAGGAAGGCAGTTCCTCATTGTCACCCGAACTCAGGTTGACCGGCTTGGGACCGCTCTTTTTGTTGACGGCGGCCGCCACGTCAGCCGGGAGAGCAAAGATATCGCCTTTCAGATTGGATGTCAGCTGATCATAGTCGGGAGCGGACCAATTCGGCAGATCCTGATCCTGGCTGTCGTTGAAAACAAACGATCTCACCGACATGTCGACCACCGCCTGGGGATTGCTTGGATCCTTCAGGTTGCTTTTGATCTTCATAGCGTCGAACCCGACAAGCTGGCCGGCGCTCTCTATTAATCCCAGCGCCGCGTTCAAACTTTTCCAGTCACACTTGACGTCTTTCAGATTGTAGGAAAAGTCGCTGTACATATCGTTGGTCTGCGGCTGCTTCACAGCCGTAGAGGTAATGGAAGATCCGTACTTGCCGTCCAGTTTTGCAAACTCTTCGCGCAGAGTGCGCGCCAGATTATCCGGCATCTTCTGGGCGGTAATGGTCTCAAGCGCGTTGCTGTAACGCTCAGTAAGATTTTTATAATCTTTGGCGAGGCTGGCGCCCTGACTTATCTTCTTGTCGGCCGTCGCGATGTTTTTGTTCAGATCTGCAAGACGTTTGGAATTGGACTCCAATTTTTCTGTTCCGGGAGAGATAAGCTGAGTCCAGACCAGAACGATTGCTACGAGGGCCCCGCCGATGCCGACGGTCATCCATTCTCTAGTGGTTAGCGCTCTCATTCGTCATCCTCCTCGTTGTCGTCCGCGGGATCATCTTCGGTCTCGTCGTCCTCGCTTTCGTTATTATCCCGAAGCGCTTCGTCGTCGTCAGCAGCTTTGTCGGTCTCCTCATTGGAGGACTCGTCGGCAACTTCTTTGTTCTCGTTTTCGTTTGAAGGCTGATCTTCGCTATCTTTCTCAGGCGAGCCTTCAGCGTCAGAATCTGCCTGGGGAGCGACGTTCTCGCTTTCCTTCAGCTGATCATCGTTACCTTCGCTTTCGGACTCGGCGGAGGCCGCGCCTTCCTCTTTAGCTTTGGCCTCAGCTTCAGCCTTTTCCTTTTCAGCTTTCAGCTCCTCTTCTTTCTTCTTCTCCATAAGCCTAATACGCTGCGGCTTTTTGGCTTTCTTCGTTTCAGGAGCCGCTTCGGGAAGTGGCGGTTCTTTTACCACGCTGGAACTTCCTTTGAAATTACCTCCGGCGGGAGTTCCCAAACGGAGAGGCTGGCCTTGCATAGGCGCGTCCATTAATTCCTCAGGCTTTTCCTCTTTCGTTTCAACGGGAACGCTGATCTTTTCAAGCGTTTCGGTCTTTGTCTTTTCCTCAGCGGCCTTTCCCTTTGTTTCATCAACTGTTTCCTGTTCCGGAACAGTCTGATTCAGAAGATTCCTAAGCTTTTCGTTGTATTTGTAATCAGGCAGGATGTCGCAGGTCAACTTGAAATAGTGCACCTGCAGTCCGTACTGATACATGGTCTTCTCAGAGGGAACTATCACGTTCTCAAAACGCAGCTGACGCTGCATGTTTTCCTCGAAAAGCAGATAATCGGCGTTCCTCGAGTAACCCTCCACCGTCATGGTGTTGTTCTTGTCAACGCCAATGGACGTTATCCAGAGATTGCTAGTCATGCAGGAGGAAATACCCGCCAAAACGGAATTCCAGGATGTCTTCCTCGATATGACGCCCTCGATGTCGTTGACGGCCTTCTGAAGCTGCTGGTTGCGCTTCTCCAGGGCGTCCACTTTCTTGGTCTCCGTCAGCTTGCCCTTCAATTCCTTGTTCTTCGCCTCGACCTTGGCGTTGCTAATGAGAACCGCTATGCCAAGGATCATAAGCGCTATCAAAGCTACGGCGGCCACGCCGATCGCCAGTTTGATGAGCATCTTCCGGCGCATGGCCATGACTTGGAGCTTGACAACGTCGACCGGCAAAAGGTCGATATAAATGGACGCTTCATCGATCTGAGCCAGCGCAGCGCCCAGGACAGCCGAGAAAGAAGGCCCGAAAAAGTCCTTGCCCTTCGCTTCAATGGCCTCAAGCCCGTTCAGGTACAATGGCGCGTCTATACCAAGCGGCGCAGAAAGCGCACGGCAAATCTCCGGCCTTGCGGCTCCGCCGCCGGAGACGCAGACCTGAGTGATGTTTTCGCTCAGGCCGCGATTTTTAAGGAAACGTATGGTCCTGTCGAGTTCTGAATTTACGCCTTCCATAGCGCGCAGAAGTTCGATAGGATCGTTCAGTTTCGTCTCCTCCCAGTTCTTGACCTTTTTCTGCTCAGCTTCTTCAAAAGATAAACCTTCTTCCGCGGCAAGGAACAAAGTCAGATCGTCGCCGCCTTTTTCCACGTTCCTTGTGAAAACTAGTTCGCCCTTTGCGTTGACCAGGATGAACTCCGTCCTGCGCGCGCCCATTTCTATTATGAGCGTGTCGCCCTCTGTCTCCGGGATCTTTCCCTCTCTCTTCAGATAATCGTAGAGATTGAAGATCGTGAAAGAGGAGACCTGGATGGCAGTCTGTTT
>JAFYIM010000258.1 GCA_017538635.1 bacterium | reverse complement strand
GCCTTCTTCACGACCGGCTTTTTGGCGGGTGCGGCTTTCTTCGCGGGAACGGGCTTCTTAGCAGGAGCCTTCTTCACGACCGGCTTCTTAGCAGGCGCGGCTTTCTTCGCGGGAACGGGCTTCTTCGCGGGAGCCTTCTTCACGACCGGCTTCTTGGCGGGCGCAGCTTTCTTCGCAGGAACAGGCTTCTTTGCGGGCGCCTTCTTGACTACCGGCTTCTTGGCCGGCGCAGCTTTCTTCGCGGAAACGGGCTTCTTTGCGGTTACTGGCTTCTTGGCCGTTTTGCTAACGGTCGGTTTCTTCGCGGCGGGTTTGGCCGGCGCGGTTTTTTTGGCTTTACTGTTTGTCGCTTTGGTCACAGTTTTACCTTTAGGTTTGCTTTGCGAAGATCTCGCGTTGGTTTTTGTGGTTTTCTTTGTCGGCATAAGGTCCTCACAAAGTTTGTTTAGGCGCTTTTATTAGCGCGCGCAATTGCGGCATGGCCAGTTTGTAGGCCGCGCCGCGATGAGAAATCAAATTCTTTTCCATTTGGTTGAGTTCCGCCATCATCCTGCCGTCCGGCAACAGGAAAACGGGGTCGTAGCCGAAGCCAAAATTCCCCCGCCTTTCCCTGGCGATAGTCCCGGCGCAGTCCCCTTCCACCACGAAAAAGTCACCGTTGGGGAAGGCCAGGCACAAGGAGCAGACGAAGCGGGCCTGGCGTTTGCCGTCGGGCACGTCCTTCATGCATTTCAGAAGTTTTTCTATGTTGGCGTCGTCATCGTGGCCCTCGCCTGCAAAGCGGGCGGAAAGCACGCCGGGCGCGCCTCCCAGGGCGTCCACGCAAAGCCCGGAGTCGTCCGCCAGGACGACTTCGCCCAAGGCTTCAGCGGCGGTCACGGCCTTCTTGCGGGCGTTCTCCCCGAAGGTCTCGCCGTCTTCTATGGGCGATTGGTAGTCGGGGTAGTCCATAAGGCCTTCTACCGTGATGTCAAGGTTGGCCTTGCGCATCATGTCTGTCAGTTCCCTGACTTTGCCGGGATTCGTTGTCGCTAAAACGAGCTTCATATTTTCGGTGTCGTTAGGGCCTCTTTGTTTTCCGCTTCCGTAAGCGTTCCGTCCCGCAATACGAGCGTCCTGCCCAGCGAACTGAGCTCTCTGTTGTGCGTGACGAAAAGCATGGCGAAGCCCATTTCTTTCTGCAGCGTAACCAAAAGCTCGGTTATCATCTCGCTGTTCTTTCTGT
Source organism: bacterium (assembly GCA_017538635.1). The sequence continues at coordinate 1,367 of JAFYIM010000258.1, read as the reverse complement.
CGAGGTTGCCGGTCGGTTCGTCCGCCAGCAAAAGTTCCGGAACGTTTATAAGGGAGCGGGCGATGGCCGCCCTCTGCTGTTCGCCGCCGGAGAGCTGGGCGGGGAAATGCTTTTCCCTGTCCTTCAAGCCGACCGCGGCCAAAAGGTCCCTGGCTCTGGATCTGGCCTTGGCGTCCTCATGCCCCGCGATGCGGGCCGGCAGCAGGACGTTCTCAAGGGCCGTCAGCTCGGCCATGAGATGGTAGAGCTGGAAAACGAAGCCCAGCTTCTGGTTCCTGAGGGCCGAAATTTTCCTGTCGTTCAGGGAATAGAGATCCTCGCCGTCAAGATAGACATTGCCTGAGCTGGGAGGATCCAAGGCGCCGATGATATTGAGGAGCGTGCTTTTTCCCGCGCCGGATGAGCCTAAGATCGTCGCGAGCTCGCCCTTTTCCAGCGAAAGGGAAACTCCTTTCAGAACGGCGATGCGGTTGGGCGCGTTCCCGAATTCCTTCACGATGTTTTCGCAGACCAGAAGACTCATAAGCTGATCTCTCCCTCAAATACTTCCGTCGCCGGGCCGGTCATGAAGACCGACTTCCCTTCGCCGTCCCAATTGATGGTGAGCGTTCCGCCGTCCAGTATTACTTTGCCGGTATTGCCGACAAGCCCATTTTTTATCGCCGCCACGTATGTCGCGCAGGAACCGGTGCCGCAGGCCATGGTTATGCCGGCGCCTCTTTCCCAGACGCGCATGCGGACGGTCTTTTCGTCGATCTTGGTCGCGAATTCCACGTTTGTCCTATTGGGGAACAAATGGTGCCTTTCCACCTTGGGTCCCCATTCCGCCACTGGGAAACTTTCCGCGTCGGGAACGAAGAAGACCGCGTGCGGGTTGCCCATGGAAACGCAGGTCATAGGAGGAAGGTCCAAGCCTTCGGGAGGAGCAACGGCGACGCCGCTTATCACAGGTTCTCCCATATCGACTCTCACTTCAGTGCCAACTATGACGGGGCGCATGATCCCGGCCGGCGTCTCTATGGTCATCTCGTCTTTTGCGACGAGACCGCGCCTTCTCGCAAATAGCGCACAGCAGCGGATGCCGTTGCCGCACATCTCGACTTCGCTGCCGTCGGCGTTGAAAATAGCCATGCGCAGATCAGCCTTTTCCGAGGGGTACAGCAAAAGAAGCTGGTCTCCCCCTACGCCGAAGTGACGATCCTGCAAAAAGGATGCTTCTTTGGCGCTGGGGTGCCAGTCTTTCAAGTTCCCGGTGGCGTCAACGACCACGAAGTCGTTGCCGAGCCCGTGCATTTTTGTGAATTTTATCTGCATGTCTTTTCGCAATTGAGCTGATCTTCGTAAGTTTCCCTTCTGCGGATAAGCTT
>JAFYIM010000257.1 GCA_017538635.1 bacterium | reverse complement strand
TGGTGCATAACGAGAGTTTACCGCGGCGGATCTTACACGAGCATTGACTCGCCGGGGCCCGCGACCGGGAACACCCGCTCTCTGCGCGGCGGCGCCTGGGACGAATGGGCGGTCAGAGCCCGTTCCGCCAGACGTTTCGCCTGCGACCCGAGAAGGGGAACGACCGGTAACATGCCGACTTCCTCTGTGGGCTTCAGGATCGCGATCATCATCCAGTAGTTAAATTCGAATCAACATCAGGAAACTGTATGAAAATAAATAGCAAGACAACGATCATGGCCCTGGCGGCCCTCTTTGCCGCGCAGGTTTGGGCCGATGCGGTCGTGTCCGTCAGCTGCCAGCAGCGCTGGCCCTGGAACGGCAAAGTTGACATCAATTACATTCTGGCTCCCAGCGAGGAGACCTGCCCCGTTTACAGCGTTAAGTTTTACGCCAGCATCGACGGCAAGGAATGCTTCGAACTTAAGGACCTCGTCGGCGACGGCGCCTGCGGTATTGCCCTTGGTTCGGGCGCGAAGCGCGTGACTTGGGATTCCAACGCTTCTGGCCGCGCCATCGACACTGACAACATGAAGATCGGCGTGGCCGCCAGGGAAGTTACCAAAGGCGCCGCGTATCTTCACTACAACATCGCCAACAGAAAGATGGAATTTTCCGCCACGCTCCCCAAAGTTTTGGAGTCGGCTGCCAAGACCAAAGAGCTTTGGTTCCGCCGCGTGGAGCCCGGCACTTTCGAGATGGGTTCCCCCGAAGAGGAGACAGGCCACTTAGACAACAACAACAACGAGGTGCGCCATACCGTCACCTTAACGAAAGCTTATTACATCGGCGTTTATGAAATGACCCAGGGACAGTTCTCCAATCTCTTCAACGAGAATCCCACCCAGAACGGATCTGTCAACCCTAATTCCACTCTGCCTGCGACCAACGTTTCCTACGCTATGATGAGGGGTAGCGTTTTCGGCAGCACCTGGCCGGAACACACCGATTACATGGTCGACTCCGACAGCTACCTCGGAAGATTGCGTGAACAAGCCAGAAATTCCTTCACCTTCGATCTTCCTACGGAAGCGCAGTGGGAAAAGGCCTGCCGCGCCGGCACGGACACCGCTTTCAACAACGGCGTCGCCTGGGAAGAAACTGGCAATGGCATGACGAACACAGTCCTCGACAGCCTTGGCTGGTACAGGGGCAACGGCAACTCTCTGCACTCCGTCGGCCTGAAACTCCCGAACGCCCTCGGACTTTACGACATGCATGGCGGCGTCTGGGAATGGTGCATTGACCGCTATGCGGTCGACAACACGGCTTTCACGCTTGATCCGGTCGGCCCCGCTGCCAAGACCAATTACCGCGTCATCAGAGGCGGCGCTTATAACGAATGGGCCATAAGATGCCGTTCCTCCAGAAGGATGGGCTTTTCCACTACTGACCGCGGCGGCAACAGAGGCGTCAGGCTTGCCATCGTAAAGTAAACGTTTCGAAAATCACTTTGTTCTTGAAACGGGCGGCATCAGCCGCCCGCTTTTTATTTTGGACACAAATCCCGGTCAAGATGGTATAATATATAAATATGCTAATATTCCGCGTAAAAGAAGTTTTGGTCCAGAGGGAGACCAGGAACGCCTTGCTTTTGCTTTTAGCGGAGCTTTTGTGCAACGTCTTCCTCGTAGTTTTCGCTTTCGGGACGGGAAGGCTTACGGATCCTCTGTTTCTTTCCATCCTGGCAGGGAACGTCCTGCTTTTGGCAGGAGCCTTTGTCCTTTCGCAGAAAAGGCCTATTCTGTCACTGCTTTTGGGCACTTCGCTTGCTTTTGCCTTCGCACCGCTCTTCTTCTGCTGGACTACTGATTGGCGCAGCTGGCTTTTGGGCCTGGCGCCTGCCATCTTCTGCGGCTTCCTTGTCTTCAGGGTGGCTTTCAGCTTCCACCGCGCCAACGTTGACGCGGAGGCGGCCGTCCTGAACGAGAGACGCTGGCTGAAGCCCGTTTTCGGCCCCAGGACGATGCTGTACATGCCCCTGAATTGGGTGGCGCTCTTTTCGCTTTCGCTTTTGCTCTATCGCGCCGACGTTTTAGGCTGGCCGGCTTTTTCCGCATGCTCTCTTTTGGCGATTTGGGCTTTGTACGGCAGTTTCCGCTGCGAAATATATCTCTACAAGCGCAGCAAGGGGAAATTCTGCTTCTTTATTCTGACTGCCTTCGTTTTGACGATCGCGGCCTTCGCTTTCGGCGAGTGGTCGCTTGGCCTTCTTGGCGTGATGGCGGTATTGAGCTTTGTCATAATGCATTATTTCGCCCGTTCCGCCGCCTTCGACCGCTTCAGCAATTATTTCTTCCAGCACCCGGCGCTTTTATTGGTCGTGAGCTTTTTGGGCGTCATTCTTACGGGAACGTACCTTTTGGCTCTGCCTTGGGTATTGAATAAAGGCTGCGACATCGGCTTGGTGGACGCGCTCTTCATGTCGGCTTCCGCGACCTGCGTGACGGGCCTGGCGACGGTCGATATCTCGAAGGTCTTTTCCTTCAGCGGACAGGTCGTCATTCTTGGCCTCATCCAGGTCGGCGGCTTGGGCATCATGACTTTGTCAACTTTCAGCGCGTTGGTGCTGGGGAGGGCCATCGGTCTCAGGCAGGAATATTTCGTCAAGGATATGCTGGGTGAGAAGCGTCAGTCGAACGTTCTGCCTCTGACGATTTTCATTTGCACCGCGACCTTCATCATTGAGGCCGTGGGCGTTGCTTTCCTTTTCCCGCAGATGCTGCACATGGGCCTGGGCTGGAAGGCCTCGCTCTGGAAGAGCGTCTTCCATTCCGTTTCGGCTTTCTGCAACGGCGGTCTCTCTTTGCAGACCGACAGCCTCATGATGTTCCAGCATCACCCCTGGATCCTTCTGACCTTCACGGCGCTCATCGTGGCGGGCGGTCTTGGCTTCGGCGTTCTCAGTTGGATCAGCGATTTCGTGCGCTTCAAGAAGCCGCATTCAAATTTCTACGTCAGCGTCGTCCTGGTGGGAACGCTTATTCTGGTCTTCGGCGGCACGATAGGCTTTTTGCTTTGGGACCATGCGCGCGGCTTGCAAGGTTTCAACTGGCCTGAAAAGATCAGCAACGCGCTTTTCTGTTCCGTTACGGCCCG
>JAFYIM010000256.1 GCA_017538635.1 bacterium | reverse complement strand
GTTTTAGCAGCGCCAACAACCATACGCTGGCAGAACTTACGGCGCTTATAGCCGCGAAAAAGACTTTCCCCACCCTTTTCGCCAAGGAAAAGGAAAATTGGGAGGACGAACTTCTAAAAGAGGCGAAAGCGCAGTTCTCAACTAAGGGCGTGAACCTTGAGGAAGCCTACTCTTACCAGGCTTTCTCCCTGGAACTGCTCTGCACCGCCGCCTGCCTTTCCCAAGAATTCCTGGCCAAGGCCAAAGAAACGTTAAACGCGGCCGCTCAATTTATGGCGAGAGCCAACGGGATGATGACGCTCTGCGGCGAATACGGCGACAGCGACGAAGCCGTGGCTACCGGGCTCATACCCAGGAACGGCGCCTATTACGAGAATGTGACAAAGCTTGCTTTGGCGCTTTCCTCCGACTCTGCGCAGGAAAGCAATGAGATAGGCGAAGACTACCAATGGTATGCCTTGAAGACCGCGCCCGTCGTCCAGACCGAGGACCGCGTCCACTTCAGCAAAGACGTGGGCATGTTCTGGAAAGGAATAACCAAAGACGGCGCCCCGGTCGAATTCTTTTTTATGACCGGGCCTTTGGGCTACGGACCTTTGGCCGCCCACGGCCATGCCGACGCGCTCTCCTTTACCATGAGCGTCAACGGAACGCCTGTTTTCATAGATCCAGGCACGGGCAATTATCACCAGCAGAGAAAATGGCGGGAGTATTTCCGCTCAACATTCGCTCATAACACTTTGACGGCGGAAAACGAGAGCCAGAGCAGAAGCCTCGGCCCCTTTATGTGGAAGAACAAATACCGCGTGGAGATAGAGAGCGACAAGATGACGGAAACGGGATTCGATCTTTCCGCCAGGCACTACGGTTACAAGAATAGGTTCGGCCTCACGCACAGAAGAACGCTGGTCTTCGAGACCGAAGAAGGAAAACTTACGCTGAAGGACGAGACTTTAGGCTGCGGCGGCGTGACCGCCAGGCAGTATTTCCATCTTTCGCCGCTTTGCGAAGCGGTCCAGAAAAGCGCCAAGGAAGTTCTTGTCAAGGGTCCGTCTTTTGAAATTGAGGTGGAATTTTTCGACGTGCGTTCCGTAAGGCTCATAATCGGGGACGAGCATCTTCCCCTGGGCTTCCGTTCCGCTCACCTGGGCAAGCGCGAACCCATAAGCGTCATAATGACCGAAACAAACTGTATCGGCCAGGACGCTTTGATCAGCAGCTTCAAGATCAGAAACCTTAAATGACGAAGCCCCACGCAGTCATAGTGGTCGAAAACCTTCCGGTCCCCAGGGACCACAGGGTCTGGCTCATAGCCACAACGCTGAAAAGCAACGGCTACGAGGTGACGGTCGTTTCGCCCTCCGACGATCGCGCGCCTGCGGGCGTCTGTCGCCATGACGGCGTTACCATGATAAGGCACAAGCTTTACCAGGCCAAGAACTGGCTCGGCTACGCACGGGAATATGCTGAGGCGCTGCTGAAAGAACGGGCGATATTGAAGAAGGTCTATGCGAAGAAGCCTTTCCAAACGATCCATGTCTGCGACCCGCCGGATCTTCTCTACCTTTTGGCCAAGCCTTATAAAAAGAAAGGCGCGAAACTAATTTTTGACCATCACGATCTCTCTCCGGAACTGATACTCGCCAAAAGAAACGCCGCTTCCTACGAAGAGCTCGGATTTTTCTTCAAGATCCTTTACAAGCTTCTTCTGCATTTCGAAAGGAAGTCCGTGCAGAGCGCCGACCTTGTCCTTGCCACCAACGCTTCCTACCAAAGCATAGAGTTCGCAAGGGACGGCCTCGCACGGGATAAAAGTTTCGTGGTGCGTTCCGGGCTGAGAAGGGGAGAGCTGATTCAAAACAGAGAAGCGGCAGATTCGAAGGATCTAAAACTCGTTTACATCGGAGTGATGGCGCGCCAGGACGGTGTTGACATTCTTTTGAAAGCGCTGGCTCTCCTGAAGGAAAAGCAAACGAACGTCTCTCTGAAACTTCTGGGCGACGGTCCGGAATTCGAGAACTTGAAAGCGCTCAGCAAAAAACTCGGTATAGAAAAAGAAACGGAATTTCTTGGCTTCGTCCAAAAAACAAGAGTAAAGGAAATACTTTTAAAGAGCGACATCGGCGTGACTCCCGATCCCAAGACGCCGATGAACGACAACTCCACGATGCTGAAAACCATTGACTACATGGCGGCCGGCTTGCCGCAAGTCATGTTCGATCTCAAAGAGCACCGCGCCACTTGCAAAGACGCCGCGCTCTACGTTGAACCGAGCAAGCCCGAAGCGTTGGCGGAAGGTATATTGAAACTTTACAACGACCAGGCCTTAAGGGAAAGCTTAAGCCAAAAGGCTTTGGCGAGAAGCCAGGAATTGGCCTGGGAAGGGGACGGTGAGCCCCGCCTTCTGGAAGCCTATTCCAAGGCTTAACTAATTTTGTTTAAATTATTTATACTCAAAAGCTGCAAGGGTATTGTTTACCACAAAATAGTTGACTTGTAAATTATTTACCAGTTTATGATATAATGGTGGTGAACAAAATGAAAACGTCTCAAACCAATCAAGGAGGATGTTATGAAAAAAAGTCAAATGATCGTTATCGCTTCCGCTATCATTGCTTTCGTAGCGCTGACTTTCTTCACCTACAACGTGTTCAGAGCACTCTCCAGTGTGAGCCCTGATCCGCACTGCGGCATCAGGTACACGAAGTTCAGCGCCGACAATCAGGTCTCCGGCGCCTTCGCCCTGAACTACATCATCAGCAAGTCCAATTGATTGCGAAAGCGGAATCTTTTTTCTGCCTACTACTATATAAGGAGGTAATTATGAAAAAACTCTTTACTCTTTTTTTCCTTTCTTTTTGTTTCACGCTTAGCTCTTTCGCCAGACACGCTCCCAAAAGCGACAAAGGGATCTTCCTTTCTCCCGGCCAGCATTTCGACTATGTGATGTACGGCTACGTCTGGGATTCCGAGTCCAACACTTACGACGTTGTCTTCGCCCCGGGTTTTGTGGGTGCGACCGACACTATCAGGATGGGGTTCAGCAATGTTTTCACCAACGACCTTCCCAAGTACTTCAGTTCGGATTGGTACTCCAACTGCTTTGCCATGGTGCCTAATGCCTGCCGTTTTGCCAATAACACCATAACGAATTACGCGCTCGTCTATTTTCCCACCAAAGCCAGGGAAAATCTCTGGGGAGCCGGTAACACGGTGAAGGATAGTTTTGTGACTGCCGGCGAATTCATTTTTGATGACATGCCGGAAGCTTATTCCTCTTGCGGCCGCTTCGTCAGCGACAACCTCGGCAAATCTCTGGGCGGCTGGCTTACCCCGCCGCTGGCCGGGCTCGGGATCCTTGGCGCTTCCGTCTGGTACCCCATGTGCGGAGTGGGCAGCGTAATGGTAGGCGGCTTAGGCGGACTCTTCCAAACTATGCTGGCCGGAGGCTGCGTAGGCTGCATAGGCGGCAGTTTCCTGACGGCCGGCGGCGCCGTTGGCGGCAGTGTTCCCGCGGCCTGCCTGCACGCTTCCATGGCTCCCGGGGCGAAAGCGCTCTGGGACGGCGGCATGGGAACGCTTGTGACTGTTGGCTGCGAGGCCTGGAACGCGGCCGTCGTCACGCCCTGTTCCTTCCTCGAGCCCAGGCCCAGCGGCAAGCACGACACGGCGCTGATGGACTTTTATCCCGCCCGCCAAAACAATAAGAAAGATCCCGCCCGCGACGCCAGGAAAAAATAGCGTAAACAGGGATTATGTCGCAAAGTGCGGCGCATACCCCCAAGCGAACTCACGGAGGATGCTTACAAAGGCTATGCAAGCGTAGTCCGTGAGCGGCGGGGTGTGCGCCGCACTTTGCTTAAGTTATCCACAACCCCGCAAGACCTTTTTTGTCCGCTTAACTTGTTTAAATGAAGCAATTTGCGCATGAGCGGCAGGGAGCCTTCATCCTCGCGTTGTTTTATACCCTTGATTTTGATAAAATGGAGACGATGGACACATAGCCGTTATTAGTGGCGGTCGTGTTGTCTTGTCGAACATAGAAAACAATTTTTTTATTAACGGGATCGTTCCCAGAATGATCCCAACTCCTTTAACCAAATGATAAGAGGAAATCATGAAAAAATTCCTTTGTCTGGCGCTGATCCTTGCATTGGCGTCTTACGTGTGGGCCGATGCTCCGGCGAACGACAACCTCGCTGACGCTCAGGCTTACACTATCGGAACGCAGGTCACCGGCACGACGGTCGAAGCTACCCTGGAAGATGGCGAAGCTGACTCCATCGGAGAAGGCTGGGTGAACTCCGTTTGGTACAAATTCAACCTCGGTACGGCTTTCCAGCAGAAAGTGACGATCACCGTCAAGGCTACCGAAGGCAGCGCCCAGGACACCGCCCTGGTCGTCGCCACCGGCACCGGTTTCGCTGATTTCACGTACCTCACCCGTCAGG
>JAFYIM010000255.1 GCA_017538635.1 bacterium | reverse complement strand
TTTGGAACGGCTTCCCTGACATGCAGAAGCGAGTGCGTTCCGACCAGGAGGAAATTCTTCTCCTCCTCAAAACGTTTGAGAAGCTCTTTCTTTTCCTTGGCCTTCATGCCGCCGTAGGAAAAAAGCACGTCCACGCCGATCTTGTCGCACCACTTTTTCAAAGTCTCGTAATGCTGTCTGGCCAGGATCTCGGTAGGCGCCATGATGGCGGCGTTGTAGCCGCTCTCCACAGCCATCAGCATGGCGGTGGCCGCCACGACCGTTTTGCCGCTTCCGACGTCGCCCTGCAAAAGGCGGTGCATCGGGCGGGGCGAGAGCATGTCGTTCTTTATCTCGCTGAGGACGCTGAGCTGGTCCTTGGTCAGCTTGAAAGGCAGCGTGTTCAAAAAATCGACGATCAATTTTCCCGGCACGAGATGGTGCGCTTCGTAATTCTCCTTCTGCATGACTTTTTTGGTCAGAACATTCCCGACCTGCAGCGCGAAGAATTCATCGATTATAAGGCGCCTTTTTGCTCTGGCGATCTCCTCTTCGTCCGCGCGGTTCGGCGAGTGCAGCAAAGCTACCGCTTCGGAAATATTCGAAAGCCCGTTTTTCCTTAGTTCCTCGCTAGTCAGATACTCTTTGAAACTCGGCAGCGCCTCCTTTACAAGGCTTGCCATAATGCCGCGCAGGACGTTTTGGGAAAGGCTCTCCGTCGTGTGATAAACGGGCAGCCTTTTGCCCTCGTAATTGTCGGGGTGGAAATCGTCCTCAAGATAGATGACGTCCGGATTCGTCATCTGCACGCATCCTAAAGAGCCGTGGCAGACGCCGTGAAAAAGCACTTTCTTTCCGACTTCAAATTTGTCGGCGATCCAGGGCTGGTTGAACCAGACGCCCAGGGCGGTGCTGCCGGAATTCTCTATAAGGACCTTGACGAGTTTCAGGCGTTTCTTGAAAGTTTTTTCCGCCTTCACCGAAAGAACTTTGCCGTAAACGAGCGCTTCGCTCCCTTCTTTCGCCTGGTCCGGCCGCACTATTTTGGAATAATCCTCATAGCGGTAAGGGAAGAAAGTCAGGGCATCCCAGAGAGTCGCTACTCCGCAGCGCGATAAAAGCGCCGTGCGGCGGGCTGTCACGCCCTTCACGACGCTGATTGGTCTTTGCAGGAGTTCGTACTCTTTCGTTTCGGGCATGCCTTAACCTTTGATCTTTACTCTCCGCCCCTCTACGATGACCTTTCCGGATGCCAGCAGGTTTATGACTTTCGGGAACCAGATGTGCTCCTGCTCCTGGATCCTGGCGTGCAGTGTGGCGGGTGTGTCGTCGTCCATAACGTGCACGGCGGCCTGGGCGATTATGGGGCCGCTGTCCATGCCGGCGTCCACGAAATGGATCGTGCAGCCAGCCAACTTTGCGCCGTAATTAAGAGCCTGCTTCCAGGACTCCAGTCCCGGGAAAGCCGGCAGAAGCGCGGGGTGAATGTTCACGACTCTCATGGGGAACGCTTCAAGCAACTTCGACTTGATCATCCGCATGAAGCCGGCCAATATGACGTAATCGACCTCGTTCTCTTTAAGGACCTCGATGTACTTTTCCTCCTGCGGGCCTTCGAGTTTCGTCTTGAAGTCATCGGCGGGAAGATACATGGCCTTTAGCCCCAAACGCTCGGCTTTTTCAAGTATGGGCGCGTCTTTCACGTCGCTGATGACGATCGCGATCTCGGCTCCCTTGATCCTACCGTCCGCAATGCACTTCGCTATCTCTTCGAAATTCGTTCCGTGTCCGGAACCCAAAACGCCAAGTCTGATCATAGCTTTCTCCTTAGAGCGCGCCGAGCTTTGAAAGCGTAGCTCTGATTAATTCTTCGGTTTCTTTCCTGACAGGGACCAGAGGCAGGCGCAAAACGTTTTCGCACTTGCCCATCATAGACATTGCGGCCTTCACGGGACAGGGGTTCGTTTCCGCAAAGAGCGCCTTGGAGATCGGGAAGAGCAGCTTGTGCAGCCTGCGCCCCTCAGCCATATCGCCTTTCAACGCGGCGTCGGCAAGCTGGGCCACCAGGTTGGGAACGACGTTGGCCACGACGGAAATGACGCCAACGGCGCCCGCCGCCATCAGGGGGAAATTCAGGGAGTCTTCGCCGGACAAAACGTCCAGGTCGGTAAGATTCATGATCTCGGAAGCCTGGTCCATGTTGCCGCTCGCTTCCTTGACGCCGACGATATTTTCTATCTTCGCAAGCTTGGCT
>JAFYIM010000254.1 GCA_017538635.1 bacterium | reverse complement strand
CTTCCCGGCCCCGCCGGGAAGTTCTTTTTTAACGTAATGTGGACGTCAAATTTCTTCGGCTAATTTAAAGTCAGACTTTATTGTAGCCGATAGCAACACAGCGCACATAACCTCTACGCTTACTCCGGAGAATCTTTTATCTCTATGGCGTAAATATCGTCGAAAAGGATGGTTTTGCCGTCAAGTTTGAGTCTGCGCAGCGCCAGGTCGAGTTCGGTCACGACGCCCCTTTTCACCACGTCGTGGAAGGAGAGGTGGCAGAAGACCTCGATTTCCATCCCCCGCTCCAATCTCAGGATGGTCCGGGAGTTGGCCTCCGCCTCTTCCTCGGTCAGTTCGCGCTTGCTTACTCTGGAGTGGCGCTCCTCCCTGTCCCTGAGCGCCTCCTTAAGGCCCTTCATGGCGTCGAAGGGCGCGAACAGCTTAGCTCTTTCTGATCTTGTCAGCATGGCCCGCCCTATGGCCTCCTATGAAACCGTTCCTTTCCCGCTGCGTTCCCTCCGGCAGGTAATTGAAGGCCGGCAGCACGGCGTTCTTGCCGAAACGGCCTTGGATCTCCAGGACCGTCTTTTGCACCTTCTTCTCCTTTTCCACGGCCTCGAAGTTAGTGAAAAGGTCGTAGCCCTCGCAGCCCTCGTCACAAACGTTCTCGAAAAATAGCCCCAGCCTCCTTATAGGCACGCTTCTTACGGTCGTCTCGTCGTAAGCTTTGAGGGCCGTTTCCGCGATGAAGGAGGCCAGCGCCGTGGAGACGCCCAGCCTCAGGCTGCCCTTGCTAGGCGCGATCTCGTCATGGGTGTAGCCTACGAAGATCCCCACCTTCCCGGCGATGACTTTCCGCTTCATCAATTCCCCCGCTCCGTTCACCGCCATCTCGTGGATGACCGTCCGGGCTTCCTCGAAGGTGTAGTCCCGCGGCAAAATTTGGGTAAAGGAGACCGACTTGCTCTTACTCTTATAGTTCTTGATGTCGGAGATCAGGCAGGGCTCCCGGCCCCAGGCATGGTCGATAAGGATCTCCGCGTCTTTTCCAAAAAGCTTGTACATGGTTTCCGCCGGCAGCTTCGTAATACCCCGCATATCGAAGACGCCATAGCGCTCAAGCCTGCGCGCCGTGCCGCCCGCCACCATCCAGAAGTCCGTTATGGGCCGGTGGTCCCACAAGGTCTTTTTGTAAAGCTCCTCGTCCAGGCAGCCGATGTGGTCTTTCGCGTGCTTGGCCGTGATGTCCAAGGCGATCTTGGCAAGGTAGAGGTTCGTCCCCACCCCCGCCGTGGAGGGAATGCGGTAGCGATTCGCTATTTCGTTCATAAGAAACTTCGCCAGCGCGATAGCGTCCATCCCCATGAGTGCGAGGTAATCCGTCGCGTCGATGAAGGATTCGTCGATGGAGTAAACATGGATGTCCCTGGGGTCGAAATAGTCGAGGTATAGGGAATAGATGTCCGCCGCATACTCTATATACAGAGCCATCCTGGGCGGCGCGATCTCGTAGGCTATCCCATTGGGAATATCCGAGAGCCGGCAGCGGTTCTTGACGCCCAGAGTCTTGAGTTTCGGCGAAACCGCCAGGCACAAGGCGTTCCTTCCCCTGGTGACGTCCGCCACCACGAGGTTCGTCTCGAAAGGATTCCAGCCTCTTTCCGCGCACTCCACCGAGGCGTAAAAAGACTTCATGTCTATGCAGAAATATGTGCGCATCCTTCACGAAAGATCCTTTATGACTTTTACCGCCACGCCCTGGATCTCGCAGCCGGGAACGACTATGTCCTTCATAGCGGGATTCTCCGGATGCAGACGCACGTGTTTTTTCCCGGCTTCCGGATAAAAACGCTTCAGCGTCGCCTCCTCCCCTACCAAAGCCACCACGATCTGCCCTTTTTCGGCAGTATTCTGGCGCTTCACCAGAACGAGGTCGCCCTCATTGATCCCGGCGCCCACCATGGAATCGCCCACCGCCCGCAAAAGGAAAAACTCCCCGCTTCCTATGAGAGCCTCCGGCAACCTCACATACTCCTCGATGTTCTCTTCCGCGTAGCGCGGCAGACCGCAGGCCACCCTGCCCAAAACCGGCACCATAACGGAGCCGCCCCTCACCCCGGCAGGAACGAGGCTCCTATACCCGGAATACCCCACGACGCCGTCGGCCCTGAGCTTCGCCACGTACCTGTGCGCCGTAGTCTTGGAGATACCCGCGCTGTCAGCAATCTCCTGCAGCGAAGGCGAATATCCGCGCCGGTCCGTAAATTCGCAAACGAACCGCTCCACGGCCTTCAAAACCAATTCATCCTTGCTTCTCATAAAAACTCCTATCTGGAACAATCGTTCCATTTCGCCACCCATTATACCACACCGCCCCCAATAGTCAACCCGTCCCAAATGTCAGAATTTTATCCCAAACAACAGCTTCCCCACCCATTTGCATAATGGCACGCTTTACATCCGAGGCGAAATACTGTAAAATAAGGCAATGAAAATTAAGAAAAACTGCAAAATAAGGTAATAGAAATATTCAAAACATATAAAATAAGGTAACAAAAAACCTCTCTGACCTATGAACAAGAAACGTAAAAAAACTCTGACTCTAGTAGATAAAAGGTCTCTGGAGACTATACTCAGCGACCAAAAGCTCGAAATAGACAACTGGCAAAACGAGGATCTCTGCTCTCGCATCGAGGAAAAACTTATTGATCTGAAAAGTCCGCAGGCGCAGGTCGTCATCGGCGTGCGGCGAAGCGGAAAATCGACCCTTTGCTTGCAAGCGTTAACAAGAGCAAACGTAAAGTTTGCTTACGCGAACTTCGACGATGATCGCTTGGCAGGTCTTGGCGTCGGGCAACTTAACGACGTTCTTGAAGTTTTGTACAAAATCTATGATGACTTCAATTATATCTTTCTCGACGAGATACAGAACATCGAGGAATGGCCGCTCTTTGTCAACCGTCTCCTTCGAACAAAAATGCACGTTGTTTTAACCGGCAGCAACGCCAAATTGCTGAGCAGCGATTTGGCTACGCATCTTACCGGCCGAAGCAGCGAGATAACCCTTTATCCTTTTTCATTCGCCGAATACTGCGCAATGGGAGGAGTAGATTATAATCTTCGCACCACTAAAGGCATCGCGTTGCAAAGGAAAACATTTGACGAATATGTTCAAAAAGGCGGATTTCCAGAATTGATCATTATAGAGAATAGCAGGAAGTACACAGCCAATCTTGTCGAAAATATTCTGAAGCGTGACATCGAGCAGCGATATCACATAGCCTACCAAGCTCAATTTGAGGACATGGCTCATCACCTTCTTAATATTTCTCCATGCGTAATCTCAACATCTGATCTTGCCAAGACCTTTGATTTCAAAACGCCCAACACCGTACGCAACTATATCTCCTACCTTAAACAAGCATACCTGCTGATAGGAATTAAAAAATTTTCGCCGAAAAGCAAAGTGCGCGTCACGCAGGAAAAGGTATATGCCGTTGATGTTGCCATGATGGACCAACGGGAAAATGCATTTGCTGGGGAGAACCTCGGCTGGCGTTTGGAAACTGTTGGTCTGATCCACCTCATACGTAAATGTCAGCATGAAGGCTGGGATGTTTACTACCTCAAAAACCGCTCCGGTGAGTGCGACTTTGTGGTATGCAAAGGCAACAAAGTTCTGCAGT
>JAFYIM010000253.1 GCA_017538635.1 bacterium | reverse complement strand
GAAGCGGAAGAGATCCTTTTGAATTACAAAGGCTTTTTCAGTGAGCCTTCCGCTCTTTTCGGCGCACAGAACTGGCAGAAAGAAAAAGAGCTGGAAAACATCTCCGTCAGTTTGGAGCGCATGGAATGCTACTCCCTTCTGCTTTCCGACAAACTTACCCTGGCTGCCGCCCCTCTTATCTCCCTTCTGCAGGATACACCCGATCCCAAAAGTTTCGCAAAAAGAGCCCTGACCATCGAAAGCGGGAAAGCCTACCCTCCGGATAAATTACTGCACGACCTTAACGACCTGGGCTACGAACGCGCCGACATGGTCCAGTTCAGGGGCGAATTCGCCCAGCGCGGCGGGCTAATCGACATCTTCCCCTTAACGGACGAGAATCCCGTCAGAATAGAGTATTTCGACGATGAAGTTACCTCCATCCGACGCTTCGACTCCGCCACCCAGCGCTCCCTTCCTGAGGAGGAACTAAAAGAGCTTGTCGTCTTCTCCGCCAACGAGCACAATATCCCGGACCCTAAATCCAAAAGCACTCTCATTGATTTCTATCAAAAAAAGCCGCTGATCATCTGGTATGAATTCGGCAGGATCCTAAGGGAATGGGAAAAATGGAGCACCGGCGAACTGGCGGAAGATTTTTTGCCCAACGGCAAAGAGCGCATGCGCCTTCTGCAGTCCAAAGCCAGGGAAGGCAACGCGCTCTTCATCAGCGAATTCAGTTCCGACCTGCCCTTCATTCCCAACGACCGCCTAAAAGAGATCAAGTGCCGCTCCTACTCTTCCCCCGAGCTCGCGGGAATGGTCTTCTACCACAACAGCCGCGACGTCTTCGACAACATCCTAAGAAACCTGGCCGATCAGCTCACCATTTGGCACGAAGAGAAGTGGCAGGTGACTATCCATTTCTCCACCAAGGAGGATGACGCGCGCCTAGCGGAATTGCTTAAAGAACGCGACGTCCCGAAGAACTGCTACAAAAGCGCGATCGGCACTTTGAGCGGCGGCTTCATCCTTCCGGAAACAAAAGAAGCCGTGCTCTTGGACGACGAGATCTTCAAGCGCGCCCTAAAGAAGCAGAGGCCCTATAAAACCACCAGGCGACTCTCCGAGCCCATCGACAACCTCGCCACCATCAAGGTTGGATCATATGTCGTGCACATCAACTACGGCATCGGCATCTACGAAGGCATAAGAAAATTAAAGAACGGCGACAGCGAAAACGAGATGATCGCCATCCGCTACGCCAACGACGATATGCTCTACGTCTCCCTGGGCCAGGCCGCCCTCATTGAGCGCTACATCAACGTAGGCAGAAGGGAGCCGGAACTCGACACTCTTGGCGGCACTAGATGGAAGAGCCGCTGCCGCAAAGCCGAGAGGGCCGTATTAGACCTTGCCAGCGAACTCCTTGAACGCCAGGCGCAAAGGAAAGCCATCCCCGGTTTTGCGGCTGCTCATGACAACGAGTGGCAGACAAGCTTCGAGAAATCTTTCCCCTACACCGAGACGGACGACCAGAAAAGGGCTTTTCAGGAAGTGAAAGCCGATATGGAATCGACTTCCGCCATGGACAGGCTTATCTGCGGCGACGTCGGATTCGGCAAAACGGAAGTCGCCATCAGGGCCGCCTTCAAATCCGTCATGAGCGGCAAGCAGGTCGCCGTTCTCGTCCCCACTACGATCCTCGCCCACCAGCACGTCAAGACTTTCTACGACCGCATGGCCCACTATCCCATCCGCATCGAGGAGATGAGCCGCTTCGTTTCTCCGAAAACGCAAAAAGAAACTATAAAAGCCCTGGCCGCCGGAGACGTTGATATCGTAATCGGCACGCACCGCCTCCTCTCCAAGGACATCGCCATTCCCAAACTGGGCCTCATAGTCATCGACGAGGAGCAGCGCTTCGGAGTCCGCCACAAGGAAAAGCTGAAAAGGCTAAGCCACCTTTCCGACGTGCTCTCCCTTTCCGCCACGCCCATTCCCAGAACGCTCTATCAGTCGCTGACGGGCTTAAGGGACATGTCGGTCATCAATACTCCTCCCAAAGACCGCCTGCCCGTCCAAACGACGCTCATAAAAAAGAGCGGCCCCATAATCAAGGAAGCCATCCAAAGAGAACTCCTCCGCAACGGCCAGGTCTTCTACCTCCACAACAGAGTTGAAACGATAGAAGCGGAAAGAGACCGCCTGCAAAAGCTCCTGCCGAACGCCAGGATCGCCATGGGTCACGGGCAGATGCCAGAGGAAGATCTTGAGGAAGTCATCAAAGATTTCGTGGAAGGCAAGTACGACATTCTTATCTGCACCATGATCGTGGAAAGCGGCATAGACATGCCGAACGTCAACACGATAATAATTGACGACGCCCAGCGCTTCGGCCTCGCCGACCTCTACCAATTGAGAGGCCGCGTCGGGCGCGCCGACCGCCAGGCCTGGGCCTACCTTGTCGTCCCGACTTCCCTTTCCCTCGACTCCCAAGCGAGGCAGCGCCTGCGCGCCATCATGGAAAACACCGCCCTCGGCTCCGGCTACCAGATCGCCATGAAAGACCTGGAAATAAGGGGCGCCGGCAACATTCTTGGCGACAAACAGTCCGGTCACATCGCGGCCATTGGCTTCGGCCTTTACTGCAAGCTCCTAAACCGCGCCATCCAAATGGTCAAAGAAGGCAAGTACATTCCCAAGCAAGGCGAAGACCAGGAAGATCAGGAAGAAGAGACCACAAATAAAAAGAAATTCGACTGGCGCAACGAACTTCCGAGCCTCTCCCCTGTCATCGACGACGTCACTTTGCATCTCCCCATCATGGGCGACCTCCCGGAAAACTACATCCAGAGCCCTGTCGTAAGATTAGACCTTTTCCGCAGACTCAGCATGGTTAAAAGCGCAGAGGAATTGGAAAAACTCGCGGAAGAACTGAAAGACCGCTTCGGCCAACTTCCGAAGTCAGCGGAAACTCTCCTCGACATGGCGGAAATAAAACTGCGCGCTCATGAGCGCGGCATCGATACGGTCGAACTTTCCGGTGAAACGCTCGTCGTCCGCCGCCAGGGCAAAATTTACAATCCTTTCGGAAAATTCCCGAAAATACAAACGAAAGACCCGAAAGAAATGGCCCTCTCGATCCTCGCCTTCCTTTCAAGGATCGAACCGCTTCCCAACTTCAAAGGATAATCACAGCTCTTTTACGAGAGCGTCAGGATTACGCAGCGCTTGAAGCAACTGATGGAATTTTTCGCCTTCCAGTCCCGGGCAGACCATGTTGCCCCTGTTCTGGATCTTTTTCAGCATCTCGCCGACTGTCAGGGATTCCACGGCGCACAAGGGAATGTAAACGTAATCGTCGCCTTTTTCCAGCCTGTGCAAGAGTCCGCTGTCCGTAAGGACGTTCAGGGCTTTCTGAACGAGCTGGACGGGCAGATGGCGCTCTTCGGAAAGCTCTCTGGCCGTTTGAGGCTCCTTGCCGTCGATCAAAGCTCTGCTGACGGAACCCATAACGTGGACATAGATGGCAAACCACAAGGTCAGGCTCGTGCCGGCCGTCAGATCCCTAGGCTCGTAGTAGCCGTGCGTCTGGATAGCGAAGGCGAATTCCGCGCCGCAAAGTACGATCGTCCAGCTCACCTGCAGCCAGGCGATGAACAGCGGCACGGCCGCAAAAGCTCCGTAGATCGCGCTGTTTTTCGCCATGCCGATCTGGAAAGCGAAGTAGAACCACAAGACAATATTGAAAACGGTGCCGGCGGTGATTCCCGCAATGATTCCCGGTACGAATTTGACTTTGCAGTTGGGAACGAAAAGATAAAGGAAAATAAAGCCGAACCAAATGAGGACATAAGGAACGAGCTCTATCAGAAAATGCATGGAAGGAGAAAGGCTGGCCAGAAAAGGCAGCTTCTCCACAACGAAATTGGCCTGCGATTCAAGGAAGACGGTCAATGTCGTGGAAAGGATCAGAAGAAATGGCAGAAGGATTATGATCGCGCAGTAGTCAATGATCTTCCTGCCGAATGAGCGGCTCTTCACACCGCCGAAAATATCGTTGAAGGAAAGCTCTATGTTGCCGAGAAGCTTGATGACGGTCCAAAGCAGGATCAGAACACCGACTCCCGCCATAGCGCCGAATTTCGTAGTCTCAAGCGTGTGCTGAGCCGCCTCCGTCACGTAGCTGAAAACCATGGTGACGGATTCCGCCAGTTCCTCGTTACCGGAAAAGCGCGAGAGAATGCTCTTTTCAATGCTCTCAAGAAGCGTGTCCTGCAGATTGAAACCGCGGGCGATAGCAAAACTGATTGCCAATAAAGGCACGATCGCCAGGAGCGAATAGAGCGTCAAAGCCGTCGCTCTAAGGGTGCAGCGGTCATGGCCGAATTCCAGACCGGTCAGGGCAAAGATCCGAAGCAGCCTGATCCCGAAGGCCT
>JAFYIM010000252.1 GCA_017538635.1 bacterium | reverse complement strand
TTGCCGAGGAAGTGGAACGCACCGGCGATCCTCAGCTGGTCGCTCCCGCTTTCCAGCAGTTCGGCGCTGACAGCAAGGGAACCTTCGTTATCCGCAATGCGGGCGCCGGTTCCTTCGAGTACACCGTAGAGGCCATCGACAATACGGATTGCTTCACTTTTGATCCCGTGAGCGGCAGCGTGGAAGGCAAGAAAGAGATCAACGTCACCATCAACCGCGAAGATCTCTCTCCCGGCTTCTACCGTTCCCGCATCGTTTCCAATGGCGGCGCTGCCGGTTCCGTCACCTCCATCTTCACCTTCGCCTGCGGCGGCGTTTACTACACCTGCGACTTTGAAGAGCCCTGGTTCAAGAACGGTTCCATCAGAGGCCAGGAGACCTGGTCCTATGATCCCGACGTAGAACCCGAATCGTTCGAAGAACGCATTGAGGACGGTGCTCTCTCCATCATGACGGCCCCCGGTTACGTTGGCCTGCGCGCCGACGTGGTCGCCCCCAACGCCGGCACGGTCACGGTCCATACCGCGGTCTTCTGCCCCAGCGAGGGCGTTGACGGCGGCACGCTCTACTTCAAGCAGAACGACGCCTGGCCGTATGCGGAATTCACTATCACCCGCGACTCTGAAAATCAGCAGATGATTTTGAAGAAGAGCGGCGTGGAAGAGGAAGTCTTCTCCATGACCGCGCCCTTAGACGAATGGGTGCCCTTCTCCTACACCATCTGGTTCGACGACCAGACCATCAGCGAAGTGACCTTCGGCGAAGAGACCGTGGAACCCGCTGAACTCTTCATCGAGAACGAGACGAAGGCCTTCACCCGCTACATCGTCTGCGCTTCCGAAGAAGCCAATTTCCAGATCGACGACGTCATGATCAGCGAATACGGCATCGTGCCTGAGCCGGCCTGCCTTGCGCTGCTGGCGCTCGTGGTCGCTGCTTTCCTTCGCAGGAAATAAGCATCGCTGATTAGCTCAGACACAAAGAGGCTCGCGGTTTTCCGCGAGCTTCTTTTTTTATTTTCCCTCGTCGCAGAGACGTCATGTCCCCCTCGCTCACGGACTACGCGCTCAATTTCTCTACCCCGCCATCCTCCGTGAGTTCGCTATGGGGGACATGCCGCTCTCTGCTCCGAGCCAAATATGGCGGAGCGAAAAAAAGAACACATCCCCAAGTGAACTCACGGAGGACGCAAATCAAGGCCATGCGCGCGTAGTCCGTGAACGGGGGATGTGTTCTTTTTCGCTCCGCGACACTAAATATTGTGCTTTGCGGAGCCTTTTGATACAATTTACGCGAATTTTATTAATCGCTATATAGGAGACATTCATGCGAAAATTATTCTTCGCTTTGCCGCTGCTTATTCTCTGCATCGGTTTCACGAAATGCGGTACCGTTCCCAAAAAGGAGGCCGCACCCAAAGGTCCTCAGGCCGCTTATGGCGTGCTGGAAAGAGTCTTGGGCGAGACTGAGCGCTTCAAACTTGAATACGCGCCCTCTAGCAACACCAATTTGTTCGACACTTTCACTTACAGCGCCAAGGACGGCGTCGTAACGGTGAAAGGCGAAACCGACCTGGCGATCTGCCGCGGCGTTTACGAGTATTTGAAAAAGCACGTGCACGTCATGCTGACCTGGGCGCAGAGAGAGATCAAGCTTCCCTCTGCTTTGCCGGATTGCGAGGAGACATTGGGCGGAACGCCGCATGAATTCAGGCTCTATTACAACATTTGCGCCTTCGGCTACACCACGCCGTATTGGGATTGGAAAAGATGGGAGCAGGAGATCGACTGGATGGCTTTCCACGGTATCAATATGCCTTTGGCCATGAAAGGCCAGGAAGCGGTGCTGCAGAAAGTCTGGCTCAAGCACGGCGTCAGCCAGAAAGGCATCGACGAGATGTTCTGCGGCCCGGCCTACGGTCCCTGGCAGTGGATGGGCAACATCAACAATCACAACAATCCCCAGCCTCAGGAATACATCGCAAAGAACGCGGAATTGCAGAAGCAGTGTCTTTTGAGGATGGAAGAGCTCGGCATGACGCCCGTCGTTCCCGGTTTCTCAGGTTTCGTTCCCAGGGAATTCGCCCAGAATCACAAAGACCTCGATATCCACAAGAGCGCCGGCTGGGCGGGCTTCAGGGACGACCAGAAATCCTGGTGGCTTTCCCCGAAAACGGAGGCTTTCAAAGAGATCGCAATCGATATGGTCAGGGAATACACGAACTTCTACGGACCGCAGAAATATTTCCTGGTGGACAGCTTCAACGAGCTGGCGGTGCCAATAACAGGGGACAAAAACGAAGACCTCAGGGAATACGGCAGGAAAAGCTATGAGGCGCTTACTGCCGGCATAGAGGACGCCGTCTGGCTCATGCAGGGCTGGCTCTTCAGCTACAGCAGGCACTTCTGGACGCACGAAGCGACGGAAGCCTTCTTGTCCGAAGTTCCCAACGACAAGATGATCATCATCGACCTCGGAACAGAACGTTATAAAGGCTGGAAAGATCACAAGGCTTTCTGCGGAAAGAAGTGGATACAGAGCTACATCCACAACTTCGGCGGCTACGACGGCATGTTCGGCAACACGCCCTACCTGATGGAACTTTCTTTTGAGCCTCTGAAGAGCCCTGAGCGCGGCAACCAGGTCGGCTTGGGATACTCTCCCGAGGGAGTCTGCCAGAACGAGATCGTCTATGAGGAAATGACGGATACGGCCTGGCTGGCGGATGAAATGCCGATAGAGGATTGGCTAAGGGAATTCCTGACGGCCCGCTACGGCTCCTGCCCC
>JAFYIM010000251.1 GCA_017538635.1 bacterium | reverse complement strand
CTGAAGACGGTCTGGTGGGCGCCGTGAACGAAAGGAACGGGCACCACATGGAGCTTAGGGGCGTAGGCATCGTGAACGTCATGTCTTTGTATGGCATCAAGGGCGTCAGAATGGAGAAGAGCATTGATCTGGTGGTGACGCTTTTCAACTGGGAAGAGCGCGATCAGATCGACCGTTCCGGGCTGGAAGTTTCGACTACGGAGATCCTGGGACAGAAGCTGCCGCATATGCAGATACCGGTGAAACCCGGCCGCGACGTGGCGCTTTTAATTGAGGCCGCGGCCCAGACCTACAAGCTGAAGGCCCTGGATTTTGACGTCGCCAAACGTTTCAACGACCAGCTCATAGAGAGCATGATCCAGGCGGCCGAAAAGAACAACCGCATCGTAAAATAACCGATTAAGGATATATGGCAACTGAAGACCAAACCCTGGAGAGAACCTTAGAAGTCCTGAATTATCAGGGAGTCCATGCCAGGCCTGCGGCTTTAATAGTGAAGGTGGCGACTCAATACAAGGCGGAACTGACGGTTTGCCGCAAAGATGATGAAGATGAGGAAGTGAACGCGAAATCCATCATGGGCCTCATGATGCTGGCGGCCGGGCAGGGGACGGAACTCCTCTTCCGGGCGAAAGGCGAAGACGCCGCAGAACTGCTTGACGCTCTGGAAGCTCTTTTCAAAGCGAATTTCAACGAGTGAAACTCTGGAGAAGATAAAATGAAAAAACTATTAATGGCTCTGATGATCCTGCCTTGCGTGGTTTACGCTTCCCCCTACAGCTATGCTGTCCGCATGATGTGGGTGGGTGACGCTGAAATGGAGCTCATCATGCGGCATCCGGAAAACATAAAAGAATCGGAAACGACTATCGCTGCCAGAGACTGTTACTCCGGAAACAAGAGTCCCGATTGGGGAGTGAAAGACATAACCAGCGACAACCCGAGATGGACTTCTTACAGAGACGGCGTCACCAACATTCAGGAGATCGTTGCGGAGGATCTTTTCGACGTTGGCAATTACAAGATCATAGCCCGCTGCTTAAACAATGCAGATCCGACAAATCCTTATCTCGGGACGGAGGTCTTCATCGACACGCTCATGTGGAAGGGCGTTCCGGGCGACAGGGAAACAATTACTTTGAATGCGGTCTATGGCACCCAGACCTGGCCCATTATCAAAGAAAGCGACTACAAGGATCTTCACACCAGGATCTTGAAATTCAAATATGTGAAAAAGGGACTGAAAAAAGGCAAGTACACTATTCACGCCAACTATGCGACAAATCTCGACCGCGACGACATAACGACAAACACCTACTTCAAGGTTTACCTGAACAACGAACAGGTCTATCGCGACACCGGCAATTGGGAGTGGAATAAGAAGCAGACAAAATTTCACGTGCACAAGCCATGGACAGTGAAGATCTGGCGCAGCGATTCGAAGCGCCAGATTAAAGTCCGCGGCGTGGCGGACGGGGCTTACTATTCTGTCGATCTCAATTGCAACATAGTTTTGGGCCGTTT
>JAFYIM010000250.1 GCA_017538635.1 bacterium | reverse complement strand
TGACATGCCCTACTGCTGCTGAACTGCCTGCTTTTTCTCTTTGCCTTTCTTCTTCGCGAGTACGATCAAAAGCACAGCGATCACAATGAGCGCAATGCCAATGACAGGCCTGACCGTCAGCCAAGCGATCGCCACCGTGATGAGCGTCAAGATGAGCGCGATCAAAAACGTCGCCGTGCCCGTCACAAAGTCCATAATGTTTCCGAAGAAGGGAATAATGTCAGAAAGCACGTTCAAGGGGCCGACGATGAGTTTCAAGCCGAAGAAGAACATCAGAAGCGCCGCTACTCTGATGAGCCAGGTCAAAATGGTGTTGTCACGGTGCGCCGCGGCAAAGATCTCCTCCTTGGACTTGTTTCCGTTGTACTGAAGGATCAACAGTCCGTTGGCGGTCTGGTATTTCCTTATTGCGTTGCCTTCTTTCTTGCCGGCCATGCTAATCTCGCAGACAGGCGCGGATTCAAAGGTCACTTTGATGTCGCCAACCTTCGGAGCGGAAACGCTGGAACCCGCAGAAGCGCCGAGAAAGAAGCCCCCGGGAATTCTCACATAAGCGGCGTCAAGCCCGCTAGGCAAGGGCATATTGTTCGTAACAAAAGGCGTGAAAGGTGCTTCTTTGCCGGCTCTTTCGATCTGATCCTGAGAAAGCGAAAAAACTCCCAGCGTTGCCTCCCCAACCTGCCACTTCTCACCCGTTATCGGCCAGTCAACAGGATTCTCATGGCCTTCCGGCTTCTCGAAGGAGGAGGAGTCGATGGGAGTGTCCGACCAGACTTTGTTATAAGTGTAAGTCGTGGTAGTCTCAGTTCCGCCGCCGGTCTTCTTCTTCGTTTCAGAATGACTAGTTTCCTTCCACTGATACATCTCGACGATCCTGGCGAAACGCAGCGAATTGGAAACGGAGACGCCGAAAACTTCGTCGCCCAAACGGTCACTCGTCTTCACCGGCCCGGCCAAGTGCACTAGTTTCCCTTCCGTTTCCGCCGCAGGCGCCGCGGCGTCAATGGTCACGCAGACTTTTTCGCCTTCGTTTAAAGCTTTGGTTCTCTTGATAGCCCTGCCTTCGTTCCAGAAAATAAGAGGGAAAGCTGCTATGAAGAGTACGATTCCAACTATTACGCCTATCAAAGACGAACCTAGTCTTGAACCTAAAGAGGTCGAAGTGGTCTTGGTGTAGCTATCGGACATAATTTTACCTCGGAGATTAAGGTTAAAGGAAGAACATTCTCAATTATTATATTTTAGCAAAAACCGCAATCTCATGATTTGATATAATTTTTATCCAAATGACTTTCAAAGACAAGATACTAGGTTTTTCTCTGGCCGGCATATCCGTCGTCGTCTGGGCCGCCACTTTTGTGGCGACCAAGTACCTTTTGCGCGATTTTTCCGCCCTGGAGATCCAGTATTTCCGCTTCCTTCTGGCCTACGTGGTGCTCTGGGGAATTTACCCAAAGATGGACAAAATAGAAAAGGGCGACGAAAAATTATTTTTCTTCCTCGGCCTTACCGGAGCGGCTCTTTACCAGATGCTCGAGAACTGCGCGCTTTATTATTCCACCGCCTCCAACGTCTCCATCATCGTGGGCGCCGCTCCCATCATGACCGCCATCGTCGGCCGCTTCTGGCTTAAGACCAAATTAAGGCCCGCCTTCTGGCCCGGACTTTTCCTGGCCATGGCCGGCATAGTTTTGGTCAGCACGAAAGGCAACTTTTCCCTGCAGCTTCACCCCCTGGGCGACCTTTTGGCCGTCGGCTGCATGATGTCCTGGGGCTTCTATTCCCTGGTCATGGACAGGCTGAACGAAAAAGGCTATTCCCAGTTCTTCCAGATCAGGCGCTCCTTTTTCTGGGCTCTCGTGACGCTGCTCCCCTTGTTCCTTTTAAGCCCCATAAAAGAGCTTCACGGCCTCTTCGGCCTTAGCTTAGACTTCGCAAGGCTCCTTAAACTCAATTTCCTACTGCCCTTGCTTTTCTTGGGCATCCTGGCCTCCGCCGTCAGCTTCGTGACCTGGAACAAAGCCTCCCAGATCATAGGCACCGTAAAATGCGCCGTGGGCATTTATCTCTGCCCCATCATCACGCTCCTCTTAGCCTGGGCGACGCTGGGCGAAACGCCCTGCCTGATGAGCCTTCTTGGCACCGCACTCATCCTCATAGGCGTCTTCATCACCTCTCTGAAAGGCTAGCCAAAAATCCTATTTTAAAAAAAGGTACATGTACCCAAAAATTAAAATAGG
>JAFYIM010000249.1 GCA_017538635.1 bacterium | reverse complement strand
TTAATGGTCGGAGTGAGAAGATTCGAACTTCCGACTTCTACGTCCCGAACGTAGCGCTCTAGCCAGGCTGAGCTACACTCCGAAACCACTATTTGCGAGAGAAATTGTACTAAAAGAGGTCGTTAATTTCAAGGTTTTTCCAAAGTGTCGAAGGGAACCTGAACTTCCACGGCCCCGAATTTTACCTTCGCCTTGTTTTTTCCCCTGTCTATTTTTACGACCGTCCCCTTGTCCTGGAACTGCGGAAGGAATACCATGTCCCCTGCTTTCAGTTTTTCCAAAAACTGTTTCGGCGTTGTCTCGGAACGCTTCCTGACCAAAGGCAAAACCGGGGGCGCCGGCTTCTTCTCTTCCTTTTTAACGACAGGAACGACCAGCTTGCGGCTGTCGGGCAGACTGAAGGGCTTTTCCTCAAGGTTATTGAAAGGCACGTCGTAGAGAAGGCCTTCCGCTTTCAGCCGCGCGGTCTTCTGGCGCTGGTTTATTTTCACCACTTCGCCGAAGGTCCTCAGGTTCGTCACATAGACGCTGTCGCCCGGCTTCAATCCAGCCAGGAATTCCAATCTGTGCTGCTCCCTGGGCGTTCCCTTGGAGATGGCAAGGACTCTTTCCCTAAGTTTTCCGATCAAGCCTTTCCAAGGTTCCGGCGCAAGATCCACGTTTTTGGAAAAATCCTCGACTTCTTTCACGATGTCGTCCATGATGTAGGAGATCCTGGCTTCCGCCTCCTCCTTTATCGTGAGCTTTTCCTTTTCCGTATCCTTGATGCTCTGGGTGAGCTTCACCCTCAGCTTCTCATTGCGCCTCCTGGCTTTTTCCGCCACGGATTTGACGTGCTGGACTCTGTTGATAAGGTCCGAAGTATCCTCGTTCTCCTCATGGAGGAGCTCCTCCATGCGGTCCAGAACTTCTTTCGGTATCTTATAGCGCCTTGCGATGGCAAGCGCGTTGCTGCTTCCAGGCTGCCCCAAAAGCAGCCTGTAAGTCGGAAGCAAGGTTCCCCTGTCGAACTCCATGGAAGCGTTCTCGACTTCCGGAGACTGGTAGGCGTAGGCTTTCAAAGCTCCAAGGTGCGTCGTGATGACCGTCCGGGCTTCCCTTTCTCTTAAATGATCAAGCGTAGCCATGCCGAGTGCGGCGCCTTCCGCCGGATCGGTTCCCGTACCAAGTTCGTCCAAAAGCACGAGGCTCTCCTTGTCGGCTTCCTCAAGAATGGAAGCCATGTTCGTCAGGTGCGAAGAGAACGTGCTCAAATTCTGTTCAATACTCTGCTCGTCGCCGATGTCCGCGAAGATCTTTTTGAAGACCGGCATGCTTGTCGGATATTTCGCAGGGATGTGCATCCCGCTCTGGACCATCAGGGAAAGCAGCCCCAACGTTTTCAGAACGACCGTCTTGCCGCCGGTGTTGGGGCCGGTAACTACGACGATGTTGAATTCCTCGCCCAGTCTGATGTCCAAAGGCGTCAGACGCTGCATCGAGTCCCTAGGCTTCATATGGCCCTTTTTCGCAATGTAAGAGCCGAGAAGAGGGTGTCTGGCACAAAAGAGCTGTAATGATCCGTCTTTGGTCAAAGATGGCTCTATGCACTCATAGGCGGCCGAGAAGCGGGCTTTGGCAAGCGTTGCGTCGATGTAAACGACCGCCTTGGCGGTCATGAGCGCCGAAAGTGATCTTTCCGCCAGCATGGAAGTCAGAGACCACAGGATCCTGGTGATCTCGCGGCGCTCGTCGTAGCGCGTCTCCTCAAGCTCGTTGACCAACGAGAAGACCGCCTGCGGCTCGACGTAAACCGTTTGCCCGGTCTGGCTCTTGTCGTGGACTACGCCGGCGACCGCCCTTCTAGAGGGAGCTTTCAAAGCCAAGACCGGGCGTCCGTTCCTTTCCAAGATGTTGCGGTTTTCCAGGGCGTCCTTCACCGCCGCACCGTTCATTATCCTTTGCAAACGTTCCTTTATCGCAGCGTCAAGTTTCGCGATCTTTCCCCTGAGCTCTTTCAAGTCCTTGGAAGCGCTGTCCCTGATCTGATCGTCAGGCGAGACAACGTCCCTGATAGCGCGCGAAAGTTCCGTCAGATCGGCGATCTTGTCCGTCCACTGCGACATCAGAGGCAAAATCTCAGCATAGCCCTTCAACTGCGTCTTCAAAGAAAGGCAGGCTTCGAAAGCGGAGGCAATGTCGTTCAGTTCGTTCGGTTCATATGGCACTCTTCTGCCGCCGATATCGGCAAACCAGACTGCAAGGTCCTTTATTTCACCCATTATGGGCGCACATCCCCTGTCGATGAGGTCGCGGAATTCCGAAGTCTCCTTGAGAAGCGTTTCGATCTTTCCCCTTTCGGTCAGCGGCTTCAATGCAAGAACGTATTCTTTGCCGCCGCTTGTTGAGGCAAAATTCGCGAGCACTTCCAAAAGCGCTTCGTATTCCAAGACCTTCAGGGTGTGGTCAGCAATCTTACTTACTTTGCCCATAAATCATCCAACGCCGCAGCAAAAATCTTTTCCCAATCATAATCGCGGCCCATCTCTTCCGCCGCCGAGCGGTATTTCCCATAATCCGCTAGGATCTCTGAAAGCGCATTAGACAGCGATTCGGTGCTGTAAGCAGCGATCTTTCCCGCTCCGCGCGCCTCTATTTCTTTGGCAACCATTGGCACGTCGGTTATAATGACCGGCAGTCCGCAACCCAAATAAACTTTCGGCTTACCGGGATCGGCGTTATATGAAAACACATCCTTTTCCGGATTGTAAAGCGCTAAGCCCACCGCGCAGGAGCAAATGATCTTTTCCAGTTCCTCGTGGCTCTCTATGAAACCCGTGAACTTCACGCGCTCTCTTAGCCCGAGTTCTTCCGTAAGCTGTTTCAAGCCTTCCTCCGCCGGGCCCGTGCCAGCCACGGTCAGGGAAACTTGCGGAAATTTATCAACCAAAGAAGGCATGGAACGCAAAACGAGATCCACTCCGGAATTTTCCTTTAAGTGCCCCATGAAAACCAGCGAACAGGGATTCGAGGTATGCTTTCTAAAGGCTTCGAGCCTGCCGTAATGTGTGCCGTGCGGCATCGTCAAAACGTGTTTGCATTTCAATCCGGGATGATCTTTTTCCCTCGCCTCCTGCATCCTCGGCGAGAGATTCCAGACCGCCGACACTCGTTCGCAGACATATTTGTCCAAAGCGCGGTAAACTCCCCTCAAAAACCAAGGCTGAGCCTTGGGCGCGTAGTCTATCGTAAAGAGCACGGTTTTCCCTATCTTTTCCCTAACGCCGGTTAAAGTGTCAAAAGCGCCGTTGCCGACGTAGGTGTCAACGGAAAAGCCTTTTTCACGAAGAAGCGTAAGAACAGATCTCGTCAACCTAAGCTCGCGCCAATAACGCCAAACGCTAGGTCCCTTGGGAGACGGGCATTCATACTGCCAATGCTTTCCTCCCTGGAAGACCGAAAGGCGGCAGAAATCCCTCTTGGAAAAAGAAAAAGGGATCTCCCAGAGCGCCGCGTCGATCCCTTTTTCGCACAGATATTGGTAAAGCTCCTGACCGGGACCGGTGGCGAAATAGTGCAAAGAGATGAACGTGGCCAAAAACTTAGTCCTTCTTTTCAAGCGAGATCAATTCGATCCCGCATTCCTTGGCGACCTTCAGACTTTTCTCGTCCCGGTAGAATTCGCCGTAAAAGATCCTCTTTATGCCGCTGTTGGCGATAAGCTTGAAGCAGTTCCAGCAAGGACTGGCAGTCACGTAGATATCGCCGCCGTCGATGCACACTCCGTTCCTGGCGGCCTGGATTATGGCGTTGGCTTCGGCGTGCACCGTCGCCACACAATGCCCGTCCACCATGTCGCAGCCGACGTCCGTGCAGTGCGGCATGTTCCTGATGCTGCCGTTGTAGCCGGTCGAAAGAATACGGCGGTCCCTGACTATGACCGCGCCGACGCTTTTCCTAGGGCAGGTGGATCTGGTCGCCACTTCCCTGGCGATGTTCATAAAATACGTATCCCAGTCAACGCGCTTGTCCATGTTTGCCACTTATTTTTTAAGATAATCTTTTTCTTTGAAATTGTATTTCCCGCTTTTCTTGACAAAGAAAGAGTTTGTCCCGATGAAACGGCCCAAAACTATGTTGCAATTGAGATCGACAGAATAGTAAGCCCCGTCCGCCACGCCGCGCACTTTAATTTCGCGCTTGCTGTCGTTGCGCCAGACCTTGACGGTCCAGGGCTTGTGGACGT
>JAFYIM010000248.1 GCA_017538635.1 bacterium | reverse complement strand
ATAATAGGCGGCGGCGTGGTGGGCTGCGAATTCGCCGGCATCTTAGCGGAATGCGGCACGAAAGTCACGATCGTGGAAATGCTGGACCGCCTGCTGCCCCTCGAAGATCCCGAGATCTCCAAGCACATCCTGAGAGCCTTCGAGAAGCGCGGCATAAATGTCATGCTGGGCGTCGGCATCTCCGACATCGCGCTAACCGAGACCGGCGTCACCGGCAAAGTGGGCGAAACGACTGTTGAAGCCGAAAAGATGCTGGTGGCCATAGGCAGAAGCATGAACACTACGGACATCGGCCTCGACAGGATCGGCATTGAAACGGAACGCGGCTTCATTTCTGTGAACGATAAGACGCAAACGAAAGTTCCCAATATCTACGCCATCGGCGACATCACCGGCAAGATCCTTTTGGCCCACGTAGCGACCGCCCAAGGCATCGTGGCCGCGGAAAACTGCGCCGGCGCTGACGAAACCATGGACTACCGCGTGGTTCCCAGCTGCATCTTCACCGTTCCCGAGATCGCTTCCGTCGGCCTCTCCGAACCGAAAGCAATTGAAGCCGGACACGAAGTCACGATCGCCCAGTTCCCCATCGGCGCCTTGGGCAAAGCGCTTGCCATGGGCGAAATCGAAGGCTTCTTCAGACTCATAGCCGACGCCAAGACTGACGAACTCTTAGGCGCCCAGGTCATGGGCGCGCACGCCTCAGACATCATCGCGGAACTGGCGCTCGCCATCTCACAGAAGATGACAGCCAAGCAGCTGGGCGACGTCATCCACGCCCACCCCAGCTTAGCTGAGGGCGTAATGGAAGCGGCCCACGCCATCCACAAGCTCTGCGTCCACCAGGCCCCGCCGAGAAAGTAAAAGGCAAAAGCGAGCAAAAAAAATGAGCGCCTCCCGGCGCTCTTTTTTTATTTGCGAAAAATCAAGATTATTTCTTCTCAATCTGCCCGCGGTTGTTCAATTGTAATCCTCTATCAGCCAAAGCTTGTTCCCCGGCAGCGTCGAAAGTGTAGAAGTATATCAGCTCGCGTTCGTTGATGTTGCCGGCATCGACAACTGCTTCAGGAATGCCCCAAGTTATAGAGAGCGGCCAGAACAAAAGGTTGAGAGCGCCGTAAAGCCAATGATCGTTATCAGCTCCGTCGCCGCAAGCCAGATAGAAGTTGCCGCAGCCAGGAAGAATGTTAAGAAGGCCGGCGCCCAACGGGCTGGCCGGTTTTTCCCAAAGGCCGGCAGGATGATCAACTGATATGCCGTTTGCCTGGAAGCTGCGGATAGTCTGTTTTTCCTGAAGAGAAAGCGATGAGCAGCCCTGGAGAAAAAGAAGTCCCAGAACCAGCGTAGCTAAGATCATTTTTTTCATGTTCGTTCCTCGATTGGTTAACTCGTTTTCATTATAACATATCGGACTATGATCGCGAATAGCGGCATACGCCCTGCTTTCGCAGGCGAAAGAATCATGTGCCCGTAAGCAAACTTAGCGAAGCCTGTTTGCCAAGGGCATATGATTTATCGCCTGCGAAATAATGGGCGGTTATGATATAATGACAAATAGTTTAATCTGCAATAGAACTTAAGGAACACTATGGATTTTCCCCTTTCCAAAAGGCTTTCCATGCTGCCGCCGTATCTCTTCCAAGAGATCGACGCTCTGAAAAGCAAACTGAAGAAATCGGGCGCGGACGTCATCAATCTGGGCATCGGCGACCCTGACCTCCCCACTCCGCCGCATATCGTGGAAGCTTTAAGAAAAGCCGCCCTGAATCCCGCCAACCATCAGTATGACTTTGGCAACGGCAAACAGGCTCTGAGAGAAGCCTGCGCCGCTTATTATAAAACCCGTTTCGGCGTGACCGTTGATCCCAACACCGAGATCATACCGCTCCTTGGCTCCAAGGAAGGCATCGGGCATATCCACCTTGCGTTCGTCAACCCTGGCGAAGTGGTGCTCGTTCCGGAACCGGGATACCCGGTCTATCATTCCGGCACGCTTTTCGCTGACGCCGAGACTTACTATATGCCGCTTAAGGAAGAGAACGATTATCTTCCCGATCTCGACGCCATTCCGGAAGAAATTGCGCAGAGGGCAAAGATGATGTTCCTCTGCTACCCCAACAACCCCATCGCTGTCACCGCGCCGCTCTCCTTTTACAAGAAAGCCCTGGACTTCGCGAAGAAATACAACATCATCATCGCCCACGACGCGGCCTACGCCGACGTTTACTACGACGGCATCAAGCCCCATTCTTTCCTGGAAGTTGAGGGCGCCAAGGAATACTGCGTGGAGTACTACTCGCTTTCCAAGACCTACAACATGACGGGCTGGAGGGTGGCTTTCGCGGTCGGCAATCCTTCTTTGGTGGCCGGGCTCTCCCGCATCAAGGGAAACCTTGACTCCGGCATCTTCGGCGCCGTCCAGGACGCCGCCGTGGAAGCCCTGACGGGCGACCAAAGTTGGCGTGAAGAACTGCTTCGTACTTACCAGGAAAGAAGGGATGCGCTAGTCAATGGCCTGCAGGCCCTGGGCTGTCCCGTGAAGCCTAGTCAGGCGGCCTTTTACGTCTGGGCGCCTGTCCCCAAGGGCATGACGAGCAAGGAGACCGCCATGAAACTTCTTAAGGAAGCGGCGGTGGTGGCCACTCCCGGCAATGGCTTCGGCCCCTCCGGCGAAGGCTATATCAGGATGACTCTGACCGCTCCTAAGGAAAGGCTCCTTGAAGCGGTGGAAAGGATCAAAAAGCTCAACATTTACAAATGACATTAAGCTATCTCAGTCTTGGGTCAAATCTGGGTGACAGACTTGGCAATCTTAAGAGCGCGGTCAAAAAGCTGCGCGAAAAGGTTGCTGTCACTTCGTTGTCTTCCGTCTGGGAGACCGCGCCCATAGGCTGTCCCGCCGGGAGCTCTCCTTTTCTCAACATGGTCGTTTCCTGCGAACATGAAATGAACGAGCGCGAACTGCTCGCTTTTACCCAGAGCATCGAAAAGGAGCTGGGCAGACCGAATGAGCACGAAAAGAATTCTCCCAGGACTTGCGATATCGACATACTGACTTTCAATGATGAGTGCGTGAACGAACCGGAACTCACGATCCCGCACCCCAGGATGAAAGAAAGGCTCTTCGTGCTTGCGCCCTTGAGGGAATTGCAAAAAGATGCTTTTCAATTCGGCATGGAATACGCATCTCTTCTTGACGCTCAGGAAGTCAGGCTCTTCGCCCCCGCTTTTATTTTGCAACAAGCATAATTTAAACATATGGAAACAAAACTTCTTCGTCTTTCCTCATCGCCGCACATCAGGTCGGGTGACTCCATCCCGAAAGTCATGTGGACGGTCTTTCTGGCGCTGCTGCCTGCTTTGATCTGGAGCTACGTCATCTTCGGCCTCATGGCGGTCAAATTAACGATCGTCTGCGTTCTCTTCGCCATGGTCTGCGAGGCTGTCTGCCTTAAGATCAGGAAGCAGCCGATCAGATCCTGCTGGGACGGCAGCGCGGCCCTGACCGGGCTCTTAGTCTCCTTCAACGTTCCGCCGACCATCCCCTTGTGGATGCCGATGCTCGGCACAACGCTGGCGGTCATAATAGTCAAGCAGTGCTTCGGCGGATTGGGCTGCAACATTTTCAACCCGGCGTTGATCGGACGCGCGTTCCTTTTGGCTTCCTTCCCGAAGCACATGACGAGCTGGACGCTTGGCGCGCAGTTCGGCAACCCGGTTGACGCTATCTCCCAGGCGACGCCTCTGGGACTACTTAAGGAAGGCGGCCAGGACGCTCTCATAAGCGCGTTCGGTTCGAAGGGCAGCATGTACCTTGACCTGGCCTTCGGCTACGGCAGAGGGGCCATAGGCTGCGTCGGCGAGATCTCCGCCGTATTGCTGCTTCTGGGCGGCCTTTTCCTGCTCATAAGAGGCATAATCACTTGGCACATCCCCGTAAGCTTTCTTGTGACGCTGGCCGTGGTGAACCTGATCTTCAAAGGCGACCCGCTCTTTGCGATCCTCTCGGGCGGCGCGATGCTGGGAGCCTGGTTCATGGCGACGGATATGGTCACTTCCCCTCTGACGCACAAAGGGCAATTGATCTTCGGCGCGGGCTGCGGGCTTTTGACTTTCATAATAAGACGCTGGGGCGGTTATCCTGAAGGCGTTTCCTACTCCATTCTGATCATGAACGCCACGGTGCCTTTGATCGACGGTCTTATTTCTAACAGAGTATTCGGGACGGGCAAGAAATGAAAACCATACTGCATTACGGCTTAGTCCTTCTCATCATTGCCGGCGTGGCCGGCGTAGGCCTATCCTTGGTTGACAGGATCACCAAGGAGCCAATAAAGGCCGCCCAGTCGAAGAGACTCGAGGAAGGCCAGAAGCTGGCTTTTCCAAGCGCCTCCTCTTTCGGTGAACTGAAAAAGGTGGAAACGGAAGGCAAGACCATCTCTTATTACGAAGTCTTCGACGAAAGCAAGAACGTGATCGGATACGAGCTTTTGTATCAGGTCGGCGGCTATCAGTCCCAGATCAAAGTTCTAAGCGGCATCGAGCCCGACGGCAAAGTCGTCGCCATCAGGGTGCTCGAGCAGGCGGAGACTCCGGGCTTAGGTGCGGAAGTTGACGCGCTTCCTTCCAACGACACCATATTGAGCGCCATCAAGGGCCTCTTCTCGGCGAAGGAAGAAAAATCCGAGGAGAGCCAGATCCCCTGGTTCCAGGCGCAGTTCTCCGGCAAGACGCCCGAGGATCTCATTGTCGTGAAGGCGAAAGATCCGAAGCACATCACCGCTCTTTCCGGCGCGACCATCACAAGCACCGCCGTGACGAAGGCGGTCAAGGAACCGATTCTGCTCTTCCTAAAAGCTAAAGCGGAGGGACAATTATGAGTCTTCTCAAGGAATTTTTAAAAGGCATCTGGGAAAAGAACCCTGTCTTGGTCCTTTCCTTGGGCTTGTGCCCGACTCTCGCAACGAGCGGCAGTATGCGCAACGCCGTAGGTATGGGACTTTCCGTCATAGCGGTCCTGACTTTCTCCAACATCATCATTTCCCTTATAAAGGGCTTCGTGCCTTCCAAGATCAGGATCCCCTGCTACATTATCGTCATCGCTTTTTTGGTGACGGTAGTCGATATGCTGATCGCGGGCTTCGCGCCGGAACTTAGCAAGGCCATCGGCCTTTTCATCAAGCTGATCGTCGTGAACTGCATCATCCTTGGCCGCGCGGAGGCTTTCGCCGCCAAGAACAATCCGCTTAGAGCCGCGCTCGACGGGCT
This sequence comes from bacterium, assembly GCA_017538635.1. The sequence continues at coordinate 1,530 of JAFYIM010000248.1, read as the reverse complement.
TGGCATGGGAATAGGCTTCCTTATCGCCATCTCCATCATCGCCACCATCAGGGAAGTTTTGGGCGCCAACAAATGGTTCGGTCTGACGGTCGTTCCCGGCTGGGACCCCATCGGCATCATGATCCTCCCCGCCGGCGCGCTTTTAACTTTCGGCCTCGTCATGGCCGTGCGTAACGTCTTAGCCCAGAGGAGAGCCAAATGAACCTAGCCACTGCCTTTCTAGTCGTCATTTCCGTTGTTCTCGTCAACAACTTCATCTTCTCGCGCTTCCTTGGCTACTGCCCTTACATCGGCGTTTCCACGGAAAAGAAGTCGGCCCTCGGCATGGGGCTCGCCGTCATCTTCGTCATGACGCTCGCTAGCGTCGTCTGCTGGCTCGTCTATCACTTCTTCCTCTACCCCTCCGAAAGCAATCTCTTCTACAAGATCTTCGGCGGAGGACAGGGAGTTGAATCTTTCGACCTGCGCTACCTGATGACGCTGGTCTTCATCCTTGTCATCGCGGCTCTCGTGCAGTTCGTGGAGATGGTCATCCAGAAGATCGCCCCGCCTCTTTACGCGGCCCTTGGCATCTACCTTCCCCTTATCACGACAAACTGCGCTGTACTTGGTGTTACGATCCTAAACATCGAGGGCGTCACCATCAACGGCACGGCCTTAGGCTACGGGCACCCAATGAGCCTCCTCTTTGGCGTTTTGCAGGGGTTTGGCGCCGGATGCGGCTTCCTACTCGCCTTAATGCTGATGGCGGGCATAAGGGAGCGTCTGGCGCTCGTTGACATTCCCAAGCCTTTCAGGGGAATGCCCATCGCCTTCCTTACCGCCGCGCTTTTAGCCATAGCCTTCATGGGCTTCGCCGGCCTTGTTAAATAAAAACGAAGTTATAAAGATGGAAAACGAAAAAGAAAAACCGGCTGCTCCAGTTGAAGAGCAGGAACAGAGGATAAAGACCAAGCACTCCCTAACGCTTGGCAAAACGAAACTGAATTACACCGCCACGACCGGCACGCTCTTTCTTAGAGAGCACAAGGACGAGAGCAAAATTAAGGCCAGGATCTTTTTCACCTACTACGAACTGGACGGCGTAAAAGACAAGGCCAAACGCCCCGTGATCTTCATCTACAACGGCGGCCCTGGCAGTTCCTCCATCTGGCTGCACATGGGCGCCTTCGGCCCCAGGCGCTGCAAGATGAACGCCGACGGCTCCGCTCCCAAACCGCCTTTTGAGATCGTGGACAACAAGGAAACGCTCCTGGACGCCGCCGATCTGGTCTTTGTCGATCCTGTCAGCACGGGCTTCTCCCGCGCCGCCGACCTCGAGCACGAAGACGAATTTCACGGTCTTGAGAAAGACATCGAGGCCATGGGCGACTTCATCATGCGTTTCTGCAGCCAGCAGGGCCGCTGGATGTCCCCGAAGTACCTCCTGGGCGAAAGCTACGGCACGACGCGCTCCGCAGGGCTTGCCGGATACCTGAACAACGAGCAGGGCATGTACCTGAACGGCATCATCCTCGTCTCCTCCATCCT
>JAFYIM010000247.1 GCA_017538635.1 bacterium | reverse complement strand
CCGTTCTTGTCGCAGAGTTTCTTGAACTCTTCCGGGGTGTACTGATAGAAACCGGCCAGTTCCACGCCGTCGTAGCCCATTTCGCCAAGCGCCTTTAAAACGCCTTCCAGGTCCTTTTCGCAGTCCCCTCTCAGAGAGTAGAGCTGGATGCCGACCTTAAAGGGAGCCGGAGAAGCGGCAGCCTTATCCTCGCTTTTTGGAGCGCTCTTGCAGGCGGTCAAAACTAAACCCGCCAACGCAAAAAGAAGTAGTTTTTTCATAGTAAGTGGTTTATTTAATTGGTTATCCTAATATGATATCAAAAAATTAAAAGGATCCCGCAGCGAACATATGGAGGACGCCAATGTTTGAATTGCGAGCGTAATGGTGAGCGAAGGGATTCTTTTAATTTTTTGTAGGACAAAAAAAGGCCTCCCAATTTGGGAGGCCCGCTTTCATCAATATCAGAAGTTGACTTGAAGTCCGCCGCTGATAACAACAGTTTCGTTATTCATATGTGTGTCCCCTTTTCAATAACGCTCGCTCAACTATCCTTTGGTCACTCACTTTCCCCTAGGCGGGGCCTCCCGACCGCCGGAACGCTTTGTTTGCGTTAATGGCTGGGCTACGAGACTAAATAGTCTCTCTTTATATCTTGCAGTTCACCCTTGATGGCATCCCACGGCCAGATATTAGCTGACACATCACCTCCTTTTTTGCCTAAATAGAGATGCCTGAGCGCAATTGCCTTTTTATTGTCTTTTAATTTTATTATAAGGGCCCCTAGATGTCAACCCTTGAAGCTGGCTATGGCTTCGCCAAGTTTCATTTTCCTGCCGGGCTCGACGCCTTCGGCGAATTGGAAACGCACCTTTTCAAAAGCGATGACGACGGTGGAGCCGAACTCGAAGGCCGCGATCTCGCAGCCTCTTTTCGCTTCAAAAGCCTCGCCTTCAGTAAACTTCGTCGCAATGTTGCCGACGTTAAGGGCGCCGACCGCGGCCATAAGGAAGCGGCCCTTTCCGGTGTCGAACTCCATCACTTCCCTTTGGTTGGTCACGAAGACGTCGGGATGTTTTTTCACGTAGCTTGGGAAAACGGGCTTCTTAGCGCCTAGTTCAAGTTTTGAGTATATGAGCTTGGCGTCCGTCGGTGCGTAGATGCGGTGGAAGTCGGCAGGCGAAAGATACAAAACGGCGTAGAGTCCGCCCTCGTAGAGCGAGCAATCCTTTTTCGCCAGATCCGTTAATCTGCAGGACTCCCCTTTCACGACCATGAATTCATCCGCGCTGACGGTCCCAATCTGAGAGACGAGTGATTCCGTCGGCGTCAAAAGCTTGTTGAGGTCAGGGTCGATCGGCCTTGCTTCCGGATTCGGCTCCCTCAGGAAAAAGTCCAGTAGCGTAGGATAGCCGCCTTCCGGAACGATCGCAAGCGATTCATCGATTGCGTAGGCGGATCTGAAACGCCTGATGAGGAAAGGCCATTTCCTCGTAGCGAACCAGCGGAAAAGCTTTCCGCAGAGTTTGGAGGGGATTATGGAAGCGAGGAAAACTTTCACAGTCAGCTCCTATTCATGAACTCTTCCTGCGAATAATAAACTTTGACGAGCGTCAGGCCTTGGGGCGGAGCGACGGAGCTCTTGCGGCATTCAGTGGTTCCCGAGCAGAGAGCATCGACTTCCTCGGCCTTCACCCTGCCTTCGCCGACCGCCAGAAGAAGGCCGACCATGGAGCGGACCTGTTTGTACATGAAGCCCTTGCCGAAAATGTCGATCGTTATTTCGTTTTCAGCCTGAGAGACGTCAACGGCGGTGACGAGGCGCAGCGTTGCCTCGTTCGGTTTGCCGGACTTCACCTGCAAGCCTTTGAATTCTCTCTCCCCCACCATGACGG
>JAFYIM010000246.1 GCA_017538635.1 bacterium | reverse complement strand
CTTGCAAAGTGATCCACGGCGGCGAGCTCTATCCGAGGAAAGGCGTCAACCTTCCCGGCGTGAAGCTCTCCATCTCGTCGCTGACGAAAAAGGACCGCGAGGACTTAGCCTACGGCGTCAAATCTGGCGTGGACTGGATCGCGCTCAGTTTCGTCAGGAGCGCCGCGGACATCGAAGAATTGCGCTCTTTGGTCGATGAGATCTATGCTTCACTTGATTCGCCCGTGAATTCCCAGAAGCCGAAACTGCTAGCCAAGATCGAAAAGCCAGAAGCGCTCTCCTGCTTAGCTGAGATCGTAGCCGCTTCCGACGGCATCATGGTGGCCAGGGGCGACCTCGGCGTAGAGATGCCGCTCTCCCTTGTTCCGGTCGCGCAGAAGGCCATCATAGCGGAAGCCAACAAGGCCGGCAAGCCCGTCATCACCGCCACGCAGATGCTGGAAAGCATGATCAACGCGCCGGTGGCGACCAGAGCGGAAGCCTGCGACGTGGCCAACGCGGTCTTCGACGGCAGCGACGCCGTCATGCTCTCCGCTGAGACCGCCATGGGACAGTACCCCAAAGAGGCCGTCTCCTTCATGGCGAGAGTGCTTGCGGAAACGGAAGCCTCTCCCATTTACAAGAATAATCTCTACGACATCGCAGACGAAATGGCCCAGGCCGCCTGCTCGCTCTCCGACTGGGAGAAGACCGACGCATTGGTCGTCTATACCGAGACCGGCGAAACGGCCCGCCACTGCTCGGCCTGCCGCCCCAGGACGCCCATTTTTGCGCTCTGCGGAAACGAGGACGTCGCCAGACAGCTCGTTTTGTGCCGCGGCGTCAATCCGCAAGTGGCGGAATCCGGACCGCAGGAAGTGCTGGTAAGGATCTCGAGGAAGATTCTGAGGAATTCCGGCATTGTCGAAGAGAACGCCCGCTTCGTCCTTCTGGCCAGGATCGGAGTAACGCCTTTCGTAGCCCTCTGCGACCTGAAAGAGAAGAAGTGAAAAAAATAGCGATCATAGATTACGGAGCCGGCAACCTCCACAGTGTCCGCAAAGCTTTCGCGTACTTGGGAGCCGAAGCGGAGATACTTCTTGAGGCGCCGTCTGCCGTTAATTTTGATTCGCTCATTCTGCCCGGCGTCGGCAACTTCGGCCCTGGCATGGAGGAGCTTGAAAAGCGAGGCTTCCATCCCTTTTTGAGAGAATGGCTGAACGCCGGGAGACCTTTTTTAGGTATCTGCCTCGGGATGCAGTTCCTCTTTGAAAAGAGCGAGGAGTGTCCTGGGGAGGCCGGACTTGGATTTTTGGATGGCGAGATCCGCCGCTTCAACGATCCCTCGCTGAGAGTTCCCCAGATCGGCTGGAACGCCGTTTTCCAAAAAGAGAAGAACAATCCTCTCTTTAAGGATATTGAGGAGGGCTCTTACTTTTATTTCGTTCATTCTTACTACTGCGTTCCCAAGAATGAATCCGCAATCGGAAGTGCTACGACCTACGGCTTGGAGTACTGCTCCAGCCTGTGGCACGGGAACGCCTTCGCAGTGCAGTTCCACCCTGAGAAAAGCCAGGAAAAGGGACTAATTATGCTGCGCAACTTTCTTAACATTTAACTTTAAGCAAAGCAAAAAACGTGGAATTCTTACCGGCCATCGACCTTAAGGAAGGCAAATGCGTCCGCCTCGTCCAGGGGGACGCCCAAAGAAAGACCGTCTATAGTTCCGACCCCGTTGCGGTAGCGGAAAGTTTTCTTTCCGCCGGCGCTGAATGGATCCACATGGTGGATCTGGACGGCGCTTTTTCCGGAATTAGACATCACGCCGATTCGGTGAAAGCGGTCTTCCAAGCCACCAGCCTTAAAATCGAACTGGGGGGCGGCATCAGGACGCTATCGGATGCCGAAAACTGCCTTAATTCCGGTGTCGAGAGGATCGTCCTCGGAACCGCTGCCTGGCAGAATCCTTCCTTCATGGCTGAAGCAGTCAAAGAATTCGGCAAAGAGCATGTGGCTGTGGGCGTGGACGCCAGGGGCGGCTTCGTCTCCGTCAAAGGCTGGACGGAAACGACCGACCAGACCGTCTTCGACCTCGCTAAACTTGCGCAAGATTCCGGAGTGGGCACGCTGATTTACACGGATATCGCCCAGGACGGCATGCTCAGCCAACCAGACTATTCCACGCTCAGCGAGATCATGCGCCGCTACGACCTTGATCTCGTGGCTTCCGGAGGCATCGCAAGCCTCGAACACATTTCCGCTCTCTTGGCCCTCAAGCCCCATGCGCCCTACGGCTGCATCTCGGGCAAGGCCATCTACGAGGAAAGGTTCAGCGTCAAGGAGGCCGTAGCGCTTTGCTACCCTAACAAGGAGTAAAAATGATCTTCCAAAACGCCGCCGCCGACATCGCGAGAATCTACCGCAATCTGCCCGGCAACTTCCTAGTCCGCATGGTAAGGATCTTCTGCATCCCTTCGCTGCACGTATCTTTGGTTTACCGCTACGGCCACTTTGTGCGCCGCTTTTGGCCGCCCTTCAACTGGATCTTCCTCATTCCCTACGCAATCCTCACCATGATCATGAGGATCATTTACAACTGTTCCTTGCCCAGCAAGGCCACCATAGGCCCTGGGATCATCCTTTTGCACACGGGCGCCATCTACATCCACCCGGCGACCAAAATAGGCGCTAACTGCGTCATAGGCGCTCAGGTGGTCATCGGACAGTCGAAAATGGACGACACAAGGGTTCCCACCATCGGCAACAACGTCTTCATCGGCGCGGGCGCCAAAATAATCGGCCCCATAACCGTCGGCGACAATACCATCATAGGCGCCAACGCCGTTGTGCTTAAAGATACGCCGAAATACTCGACCATGGTTGGCGTTCCCGCCAAGGCTGTCAAGATCGCCAAGAATCCCAATCGCCGCCGCAACAACCGCTTCCGCCCGCGCTACGTCTCGAGCGGCAAGCTTGAAAAAGACAACCGCGGCAAAGCCATCACCAACGAATAAAAATTGAAAAAGGTCCTGGAAATAACCACTGTCGGGATAACCGCCAGAGCCTTCCTCATTCCCCTTTTTGAGGAACTGAAAGAGCTTGGGTGCGACGTGACCTACGCCTCGACTCCGGATTTCGACGCCGAGGAGACGGTGAAGGCCGCGAACGTCCCCTTCTTCCCGGTCTATATCAGCCGCACTATTTCGCCTAAGGACCTCATCTCCTTCTGGAAGCTTTACCGCTTCATCAAATCTGAAAAGTTCGACGTCGTGCATACCCACACCGCCAAAGCGGGCTTCGTGGGCAGAATGGCAGCGAGGATGGCCGGCGTGCCGACTGTCATCCACACCGCCCACGGCCTCACGGTGCACCCGGGCCTTTCCAAATTCAAAAAGAAACTTTATCTCTTCCTGGAACGCTTCGCCGCCAAGCGCACGAAAAAATTCATCTGCGTCACGAAACTGGTGGAAGACTCTCTCGTTGAGCAAGGCATCACAGAAAGGGAAAAATGCTTGGTCATTCCGAATTTCGCCGGCCCCTCTTACGATCCTGAAAAAGTCGATCCCGCGAGAAGATCGAAACTAAAGAAACGCCTTGATCTTTTGCCCGGCGCCTTCCTTCTGACCTGCGCCGCCCGCCTTGTGGATGACAAGGGACTGCCGGAAACTATCTCCGTTCTCCACGACCTGCCCAAGAACGTTTTCCTCGCCATCGCAGGTGACGGACCAAACAGGGAAAAATTCACAAAACTGGCTTCCATTCTGCAAGTCGAGGACCGCGTCCGCTTCTTAGGCTGGGTGGACACTTTCGACATGCCCGCCCTGCTTTCCCTCTCCGACGTTTTCGTCTCCGCCACCAAAAGGGAGGGCTTCGGCGTCGGCATCATAGAAGCCCAGGCGATGGGACTCCCAGTCATAACATCGAAGATCAGGCCCATAACGGACCTCCTTGCCCCTGACAGCGCGCTCTTCATCGATCCCTCCAGCAAGGAGACCACTAGAGCCGGCATCCTGGACTGCGTCAAAGCGCTCTTTGGCGATGAGCAAAAAAGAAGGGCGCTCTCAGAAAAGGCTCTTGAGAACGCCCGTAAATATTCCCTTCAGAATTACCGCGAAAACATCCGCGCTTTCATAAAAAGCGAACTGCTTTAACTTTATCTTATGAAAGGATTGAACACCGCGCGGAAGCCGTCTTCGGCCATTTGGTTGCCAGGGGATATACAGCTGCGGTGAGCAGCGCGGCAATCTTTGGAATAAGAGCAGCAGTCTCCGCTGCGGATGACGCGCATACCACTCCAGTTGGAGGGTGGTCCGACCGGATCGAGGGTGTATTGGGAAATGTCGGTATCGTAAAGATCCAGACACACTTCTTCCACATTGCCGTGCATGTCGTAAAGACCTATGGCGTTAGGCTCTTTCGCTCCGACTTCGCTGGGCACGACGCTTGAGTCGCCTATGTAGTTGGCCAATTTTTCCAAGTTTTCATCGACCAGGCGGGGCTCGTCTGGGGTTTCAGGTCCTAAAATGGCGCTGCCGTCGTTCCAAACACCGCTGCCCCAATAGGTATTGTCGCCTTTATCCCTGCAGGCCATTTCCCACTGCGCATCGGTGGGCAGGTCGAACATGAAGCAGTTGCCGAAGCGAGCTCTGAAAACGCCGAAGAAGCTTGTCGCGTCCACCCTGTGATCGGTGTATTGCGGCCAAGTCGCGCCGGCATTTTCGCCCCTCAGGTCGTTGTAACTAACATGGTCGACAGGTTTGGCGTCGCCCAAGAAAGCGGGCATTTCAACGGGGTTGGATCCATAAATGGTCTCATACTGCTTCTGCGTCATTTCGAAGACGCCCATGTAGAAAGGTTTCGTTATGGTAACGGTGTGTTCCGCTTCGGTCGCGGCGTACTCTTCATGATATGGATCGCTGGAATTGGAACCCATGACGAAGGTACCGGCCTCTACACGCCTGAACCAGATCTGTTTGGTTTTGCAATCTGTATCCGTTTTGGGGTCAGGCGCAGCCGGAGAGATACCGACGGTGTTGTTAACAAGGTCAAAGCCGATATACGTCGCGTTGTCGGTGGCATCCTCGGCATAAATGGCAACTTTTACCGCGCTGGAATCAACCGTATGTCCAAGTTGTTCGGCGCTGTCCCAGGTGATGCGCTTAGCACCGGAGCTGAAGACGATCCCGTATTGACCTTCGCCTTCCAACTTCGTCAAAGCGAAAGGCTCGTTGTCGCCAACTTTGCCGTAGAAGCTGACGCTGAAGACGGGGCCGTCGCTGGCGTTTTGAGCGGTTAAGGTGTAGTCGATGTCGACTTTGCCGTTCCAGGGCCAGCGCTGGCGGCAGGAAATACCCGACACCACGTCGGCGGCGGCTTCAAAGGAGATCAAAGCCAGAAGAAGCGCGGGAACGCAGAGCTTCATCTTTCTGCCGCAAAAAACAGCAAGCAGAAGCGGAAGCAGGAAAAGCAGAGCCGGTTCCGGCAGAAGCCTGATCTTCGATTCGGCCTCTTCAGTGCCAATGATCGTTCCGCCGCTCGTAATAGTGTAGCTCAAGGTGTAAGTGTCCCCCCTTGGAAGGACGGACGGATCGACGGATTGGTAATCCCAAACGTAGCTTCCCTCAGCCTCCACTCCGCTCGTCATGATCTGGTAAGGATCGGACGAAGTCGCCAAAAGGGTTGTCCGCCTGTTCTCGCCTTCAGCCCATGCCGCACTGTAAGTGAGGGCGGCTGTCGGCAAAAGTTCCAAGGTTTTGCCGTCAGCAATATTGTAGTTATCCAACTCAAAGTCAGACGACCAAACGGCGCCGGCAGGAACTTCCACCGCGCGTAAACTCATCGCAGTGCAAAGCAGCACTACGATGCTAATGATAAAAGTCGTCAGTTTCATAAATAATTGCCTCCTGCAAAATTAGGAATAAAAGATTTTTCACACACATTTTTTGGTATTTTATCAAAACTCCCTTT
>JAFYIM010000245.1 GCA_017538635.1 bacterium | reverse complement strand
CTCCCAGCGAACGCGACAAACGCCACGGCCAGGCTATCGCCGCCGCCTCTTTGGCTGTCGTTCCCGGTCAGGAATAAAATTTAATCAAACAAATAGAAGGTATTAAAATGGAAAATCCGTATGTTACCCTGGCGCAGAAGTACGCCAAACTGTTCGCCGAAGGCAGAACGTTCCCCTGCGGCGGTTTCACTAAACTCCCTATGCCTCCCGCTGACGGACCGACCGTTTTGTGGTTCGCTCCGCACCCCGATGACGAATGCATCTCCGGCGGCTGGGCTCTGAGACTCAGGAAAGAAGGCTGCAACGTCATCGACGTGGCCGTTACCTTAGGCAGCAACAAAGCCCGCCAGCTGGGCCGCGAAGCGGAACTGAAGACCGCCTGCGAATACATGAACTTCGGCCTGGAAGTTAGCGTTCCCGGCGTCGGCCTCGAACACGTCACCAAGAAGGAAAGGGAAGCCAATCCCGCTGAGTGGCAGAAGAAAGTTGACGTCATCAAAGCCATCATCGAGAAATACCAGCCCGCCATCATCGGCGTTCCGCACGCCGGCGACTGGAACGGCACGCATATCGGCACCCACTACGTAGTGGAAGACGCTGTCCGCCAGCTCAACTACAAGTGCACCTTCGTGGAAACGGAATTCTGGGGCGCCATGGACAAGCCGAACCTTATGTGCGAACTGCAGCCGGAAGACGTCGGCGCTCTGATGACCGGCATCTCCTTCCACATCGGCGAAGTCAGCCGCAATCCCTATCACCTCAGCCTTCCCGGCTGGATGATCGACAACGTGAGACGCGGCGGCGAGATCGTCGGCGGCCAGGGCGGCGCGGTGCCCGATTTCACCTTCGCGGCCATCTACTACGCCACGAAGTTCGAGAACGGCGAATTCAAGCCCTTCTATGAAAAAGGCGTCATGCTCTCCAGCAAAGAATCCCTTAAAGACCTGCTCTTAAAGTAAAAAAATAAGGAAACATTATGGACGTTATCATTTGCAAAACTACGGAAGATGCCTGCCAGCTTACCGCCAAAATAATAGCTGACCTCGTCAAAGCGAAACCGAATGCGGTCTTGGGCCTTGCCACCGGCCGCACGATGGAAAGAGTTTACGCCTGCCTAGCCCAGAGAGCCAAAGAGAAAGGCATTTCTTTCAAAGGCTGCTCCTCCTTTAACCTTGACGAATACTGGGGACTGCCCGGCACGGACAAAAACTCTTACCGCTACTACATGAACTTCCATCTCTTCGACCACATCGACATCGACAAAGCCAATACGCACGTGCCCTGCGGCACTGCCAAATGCGCTGTGGAAGAATGCGCCAATTACGAGAAAGCGATGAAGGAAGCGGGCGGCGTTGACCTCCAGCTCCTCGGTATCGGCGTGGACGGCCACATCGGCTTCAACGAACCCTTGTCTCCTTTGAGCTCCCGCACCAGGAAGGTCGTGCTTTCCGCGGAAACGCTGGAACAGAACTGCGAAATGTTCGGCGGCGATCCCAAGAACGTTCCGACGCACGCTCTCACTATGG
>JAFYIM010000244.1 GCA_017538635.1 bacterium | reverse complement strand
TTGTCGCATTTGGCCTTAAGCGTGTAGCCGTCCCAGCCGTTGCCGCGCCAGAGGTGGGCGCAGGCGCCCTCATAGCCGAAGTCCACGTTGGTAACGATCATCTCGTTGTAGAGCTTGCCGTAGCCGTCGTCTTTCTTACCGTTCCAAAGTCCCTGTCCGGTCACTTCGCCGGGAACCATGTAGGGGGCCTCGAAATTCTCGTACATGACGACTGTTCCGTTGGGCACGGCCAAATAGATCTGTTTGGTGCCGGCCTCTCCGGCGTCCACGGTCACAAAAGTCCTGTAGTAGCCGTTGGTCATGAGGCTTCTGTCGAAGGAGAGCGTAACAGTTTGCGGAGAGACGCAGCTGCCCTCCGCGGGCTCTATTGTGAGCCATTCCGGAGCGTCTTCGGCGCTCACCGTATAATCGAAGGAAGTCGTGCCGGTGTTACGGACCTGGAAGGTGACGGAATTACTTGTCCTTTCAGCGTAGATAGTGTCAGTCGAAACGGCGAGCTTGCCGTCATTGATCTCCCTTTCCGTCTGCTCGATCTTAAGATCGTCAATAAATATTTTTGCGTCAACAGTACCGCTGTTGCCGCAGCCGATGGCGAAACTTTCGTATCTTTCACAGGGATCGACGCGGTCGTTGGGCTTGCCCCAAAGGGCGAAGCCTTCCGCATAGTTCGTCGTCAGGTTGCCAAAGGTCAAACTATTCAGGACGTAGGAAGTGTAGTCCATGGTGAAGCTGAAGTCGATCCAGGTGTCAAGCGGTTCGCTGTGTTCGCCGGCCAGCAGATATTTGTTGGCGTCGTTGAATTTGTAAAGATAAATGCGGTCGTCCACGCGCTTGAAGTAAAAATGAGCGCATCTGCTCCAGTAGGGTTCCGTGATGAAGAGATTTTCAACATCCGATTCGGAACCGAAGTACAATTTTAGGCTGACCTTCACGCAGGAGCCCTTGTCGGCTTTGGCGGGGCAGGTGTAGCCGTCATAGCCGTCGCCGCATAAAAGGTGGGCGCAGGCGCCGTCGATGCCGAAATCAACGTTGGTCACTATCATATTGTTGTAAAGCTTGCCGTAGCCGTCATCCTTTTTGCCGTTCCAGGCGCCCTGGCCGGTTATTTCGCCCTCTGTCATGTAGGGAGTTTCAAAATTCTCCTCCATAAGGACGTTTCCGCTGGCCACGCCGAGATAGAGCGTTTTCGTTCCGGCATTCCAGGTGCTCACTGTGATGAGAGTCTTGTAATAGCGGTCGGTCATGCCTTCCCTGTTTATCGTCAGCGTGACTTTTTGCGAGGCGCTGCAGGTGCCGGAGGCAGGCTCTATGGTCAGCCATTCCGGATCATTGTCTGTCGTTATAGTGTAATCGAATGGCGAGGTGCCTGCGTTCATGATGTTGAAAGTGGCGCTGTCCGAGCTTTTGTCAACATACAGTCCGCCTTTTGAGAGCATGAGTTCCGCCGGCTTGGTTTCGGCCTGCCTGGTCTCTATCTTCAGGTTGTCGCAGCTTAGATCGCATTCCAGGGCGATGCGGTTGGGGATGGGCTCCTTGGAGGAATCGTTTTTGTAATAGCCCATCATTCTTGTGGCGGTGTTGGTAAGGATGCCATCGTCAACGGAGCAGCTTATGATGGTCTTGTGCGTGGGATCGACGACCAGTTCGTAGTGGCAGAAGGTGTCGTTGGGGATCTCGGCGACTTTTTCCTCTTTGTGGCCGCCCCCTATAAGGTCGGTGTAGGCGAATTTTACGCTATGGTAGCCTTCCCTGTTGTAGGCGACGAGTATGGCGTATTCCCTGGAGTCGGCGAAATTCAGCTTTACCCAGCTGTCCTTGCCGGCGGGATAAAGGAAGTCGCCGGACAGGACCACGTATTTGTTTTCCACACTTTCCAACTCGAAATTGACGCCGACGAAAGGCCTTTCGTCGCTATCCGAGCCTTCATATCTGAAGGTGCGCATCGTGAGAGCCTGGCTGCCGCTTTTCACGAGCTCGGTCTTGTTGGTGACGTCGAAGATCGAGTCGTAGCTGTGGCGTCCATCTATGACGTCCCAGCCAACTTGTTCAGTCACAGGTCCAAGTTCGAAACCTTCCTCCGGTTCGAAGCCGCAGGAATAGATAAGGTCATCAGCGGCGCAGAAAACAGAGGCCGCAAACAAGGTGCAGAGAAGAAAGTTTTTCATAATGAAAAAAGTGGTTGTTTTTAGAATAAATTATTATCTTATTTATTCTATGAAAAAACGGCTTTTTAAGCCATCCCTTTTTGATGCTTCCCGACCTTTACTTTTTGCTTCGCAAAAAGTACTCGATGTTGCCTATTATGATGAGAAGAATGGCAAAGGTGTGGATGTATAATTGCGCCCACATCCTTCTGGTGGCGGGGGCCGGATTGACGTTCACGAGAGCCTCGTATTCCGCGGCGCCTCTGAGTCCGGAGAGCAGGCCGCAGAGTTGGCCTGACTGAAGGTAAGGATAGTAGTCGGAGGCGGAAACGGCCGTCATGCCGCTGGCCACCGGTTTGTTGAATTTTGTCTTGCCCACGTTGATCCACATCTCCGGTCCGCCCACGAAACTGGAGACCGTGACCACCAGGTCGATGTCGCTGAAATCTTTGATGCCGCGCATAATGGGCATGGAGGAGGTGTCGCGCCCTGAATAATCCGTCTCGTAAGCCGCCGTGATGGATTCGCCCATCTGGAGATAGACCTGGAAAGCGTTGGGCCTAAAGCCGAAGAAGAGGTAATCGACGCCGCTTTCCCGGAAGGGGTAGGGGGGATCTACGGAGCGTCCGTCCAGCGCCGCGTCGCTTATGATCTTCTGGGCCAGGGGCTGGCTCATGACGTCATAGCCGACGTTGATGAGCAGTTTGGCGCCGCGCCTGAAGGCATGGCGGCAGACGGCCATAGACATGGGCGTCAGTTCCGCTTCGGAGCCGGGATTGTAGTTGATGTTCAGAAGGACGACGCCGTTGGTGTTTATTTTGGCGCGGGAGATATGCTCTTCCAGGACGGTTATCGCCTTAGGATCAGCTTTCTCGTCCTTGAGGAGTTTTTGCAGCTTCTCCTCCTCCTCCCTTATCATGGCGGCGTGCGTTTCCGGAAGCTGCTCCAGGGCGTCGTAGAGGCCTTTTGTGGCCGCGGAAGCGTTGATTTTTAGCTTTGCGGTCATAACGAGACCTATCCACACGCTGGCAAAAGTCAGCAGGTAGATTATGACGCGGTAATTGTTACGCCAAAAAGAGAGCATCAAATATTAGTTGAGATACTTGAAGAACTCGTAAGTTCCCTGGATCCACTCGTCCTGCAAAAAGTTGATTCGGCCGATAAGAAGCGACACGCGGGCCATGATGGTGAAGGCAAAGGAGGCGCCGAAACCGATCATAAGGTAGGCGATGCCGATCTTGGTCGCTCCGCGGGAGGCGGCGTCCTCTTTCTTAAAGGAGAAAAAGAAGTAGTAGAGGACGGTAAGTGTGCCGATGACTAGGGAGAGGTTGCCGGCGGTCGCGATCCAGTCGATGCCGTTGGGATTCCTGACCAGCATTGGAATGAAGGAGGCCTGGACCTGCTGCATGATCTGGGACTGGAAGGAAAGCGGCGTGCCCATGCCGACGCCGATACCGATGGTGTAGGCCATGGGGAAGCGGGAGAGCCAGGCGTGTTTCGGGAAGAAACGCGTGATGAACATCAAGCCCAGAATAACCGAGAAGAAGATGTACAAAACCCAGAAGTGGCGGCTCGTCGGCACGGTCTTGTAGGTTGTGAAATACTCGTTGAGGGCGCCCATGACCGTCGCTTTGTCCACGAGGTTAACTTCGGAACTGGCGAAGGCGCTCTGCAATGATACGGCCACCTCGTTGGTCGATTGCAGTTTCAGGGTCTGCTTGTAGAGGGCGCTGTCCAATACTGCGAAGAAGCGGTTGGTATCGAAGGCGCGGGACGTGATCTCATCCGTCAGTTCTTCCGTTGCCGATTCAGCGGAGAGCGACTTGGCGTCCGCGATCTTTTCTACGGTTTTGGTGACGGCGTTGGTGACGGTGGCGTAATCCACGTGCAGATTCTGATAGTAGCGGACTAAGGGCTCCTCGATCTTCGGCTTGATGCCGTTGTAGTAGGTGAAGACGATCGACATACCGAAACTGACGCCGACGAAGACGGCTTCCGTCAGCTTCGAAATGAAGGTGTCTTTGATAAGCGAGGAATAAACGCCCAGGGTAAGCAGGGCGGCGATCCACACACCGATGAGGTCAATAAACGTATCAGGACCCATATATCTCCTTTAAAGTTTTTTGGGCTAAGCAGCCCGTTTTCCTTTTATAAAATATTCTATGTTGCCTACGACAATAAGCCCGATGGCGAAGGCGTGGGTGTAGAGTTGCGCCCACATCCTGCGGTTGGCCACGGGCGGTGCGCCCACGGTCTTCTCGTATTCCGCCGCTCCGCGCAAACCGGTAATAAGACCTATGAGCTGGCCGGATTGCAGGTAGGGGAAGTAGTCGGAGACCGAGACGGCCGTCATGCCGACGACCAAAGGGATATTGAATTTTGTCTGCGCGACGTTGATCCAGGATTCCGGCGTGCCCACGTTGCAGGAGTAAGCCGCGATCCCGTCGATGTCGCGAATATCTTTTATGCCTTTCATGATCGGCATTTCCGCCAGAGGCTTTCCGGAATAGTCCGTCTCGTAAGCGGAGAGGACTGATTCTCCCATCTGCAGATAGACCTGGAAGGGGTTGGGGCGGAAGCCGAAAAAGACGAAGTCGCTTCCGGCCTTTTTAAAGCCGTAGGGCCTGGGCATGGTCGCTCCGCCCAGCGCGGCGGAGTCCACGATCATCTGGGAAAGCGGCTGGGCCATGACGGTGTAGCCGTTGTTTATTAAGACCTTGATGCCGAGGCTGAAGGCGTGGCGAATGGAAGCGTAGGCCATGGGGCCTAATTCCGCGTCGCTTCCCGCGTCGAAGTCGATGCAGACTAAAAAGACGCCGTTGGAATTGATCCTCAGTCTTTCAAGGTAGGCTTTGG
>JAFYIM010000243.1 GCA_017538635.1 bacterium | reverse complement strand
GATCTATTTCGTCAACTGGTTCCGCAAGACCAAGGACGGCAAATTCATGTGGCCGGGCTTCGGCGACAACAGCCGCGTCCTGAAGTGGATCTGCCAACGCATCGAAGGCAAAGTGAAAGCCAACGAGACCGCCATCGGAAATTTGCCTTTCGCCAAGGACATAGACCTTACGAACAACGAGGGCAGGGAGGGCTTCACCGTCGATCCAAAGATGCTTTCGGAGATATTGAAAGTCGATGTGGAAGGCTGGAAGAAAGAGATCGCCACGGTCGGCGCCTCCTACGATGAATACGACGCCAAACCCTCGAAGGACAGCCAAGTTATCTTAAAGACCGCGCACCGCGTCCCCAAGGCCTTGCGCCAGGTCCTGGCGGAGGTCTCCTCTAAGCTTGAAATCTAACCGGGTATTTGGTAACATATCCTTCCTATGAATTGTGATATGAGTTTTTCCATGCGGCTCACCAGGGAATCGGATGGCTCTTTTTCCGCCCTCTGCCCCGAACTGGGCCTTTTGGCGAATGGTACGGATAGAAAAGAAGCGGCTGACAGGCTGACCACGCTCATTATGGAGTGGCTGGAAAGAAGGCAGGCTGTCGAGACCGACAGGGAGCCGACTCTCCCCAGGAGCGCGAACTTCGCTTTCAGCGTTTTCCCGCTCTGCAAAGGGAACGAAGTCAAGCTGCTTTTCCTCCCCCACGACCCCATGGTGAACTGAAACCGTAAATTTTTATTGATCTGCTTTGAAACTGGGCGTTAACATCGATCACGTTGCCACCCTGCGCCAGGCGCGCGGGGGAGCTGCTCCCGAACCCCTTTTTGCCGCGGCAATAGCCGAGCAGGCGGGGGCTTCCGGGATCACCGTGCATTTGCGTGAAGATCGCCGCCATATCCAGGACCGCGACGTCCTGCTCCTAAAAGAGACGGTTCAGACTAGGCTGAACCTGGAGATGGCTGTGGCGCCTGACGTTTTGGAGGTTGCGCTGCAAGTCAGACCGCACTGCTGCTGCCTGGTCCCCGAAAGACGGCAGGAGCTGACAACGGAAGGCGGTCTGGACGTGGCGGGACAGCTTGCGCACGTACGCAGCTGCGTCGTCAAGATGCAGAGCGTCGGCACGGTCGTGAGCCTCTTTATCGCGCCGGAAGAAGAGCAGATCATAGCGGCGGCAAAATCCGGAGCGCAGTTCGTCGAGCTGCACACCGGCTCTTTTGCCAACGCTAAAGGGGAGAGCGAACAGAATTTCGAACTCGACAGGCTTATTACGGCCTCCGAGAAAGCGCATTCCCTGGGCTTGAGAGTCAATGCCGGCCACGGATTAGACTATTTCAACGCCCATCTTATGCACCACGTCCCCTACCTGGAAGAACTAAACATCGGTCATTCCATCATATCCCGCGCCGTTTTTACTGGCCTTGCCCAGGCGGTGAGGGAGATGCTTGACATAATAAAATAACCAAACCCAATTTAACCTGTTAAGACTTGAGCCCGAAGCTTTATTCGCGGCGAAGTCTGACGAACAAAAGGAAACTTTATGTCCGTTATCTCAATTTCCGAACTTCTGGAAGCCGGAGTCCATTTCGGTCACCAGAAACGCAAACGCAACCCCAAGATGATCCCCTTCATTTTCGAAGAAAGAAAAGGGATCCACATCATCGACCTGCAGAAGACGCAGCGTTATCTCGACTACGCGACGCAGTACGCCCGCTTAGTGGCCCAGAAAGGCGGCAAGATCCTCTTCGTCTGCACGAAGCTTCAGAGCAAAGCGATCGTAAGTGACCTCGCCAAGAGCTGCGAAATGCCTTACGTCTGCGAACGCTGGCTGGGCGGCACTTTAACGAACCTCCGCACCATCCGCCAGTCCGTCCGCCGCATGAACGAGATCGAAGACCTGCAGAAGAAAGGCCTCTTCGAGAAGCTGCCCAAGAAAGAGCAGGCTGTCATGACGAGAGAATACGCCAAGTTCGACAAGAACCTCTGCGGCTTGAGAGACCTTCAGGAAGCCCCGGCTGCCATCTTCATCGTTGACGTCAACAAAGAGCGCATCGCTGTGACGGAAGCCAAGAAGCTCGGCATCCCCATCATCGCCCTCTGTGACACGAACGGCAACCCCGACAACGCCGACTTCGTCATCCCCGGCAACGACGACACCATCAGCTCCGTGACGCTTATCACGACCACGATCGCCAAAGCCATCAACGAAGGCAGAGTCTATTTCGAGGAAGTCGAAAAGCAGAGAAAGGAACGCGAGCTCATAGAGAAAGAGCAGGAAAAAGCTCAGGCTAAGCCTCGCGCCGAAAGGCCGCGCCGCGCCCCCAAGGCTGAAAAGGAAGCCCCGAAAGAGGCCGCTCCCGAAGCTCCCAAGGAAACCCAGGAATAATCTAAATTAACGAACAACAATACAGGAATATAAATATGGCCGAAATTACTGCCAAACTGGTCAACCAACTGCGCGAGCTTACCCAAGCCGGCATGATGGACTGCAAAAAAGCCCTGGTCGAAGCCGAGGGCGACATGGAAAAAGCCAAAGAGATCTTAAGGAAGCGCGGCGTGGCGAAAGCCGTCAAGAAGGCCGCCCGTTCCACCAACGAAGGCGTCGTGGCCAGCTACATCCACTCCAACAGCAAAGTTGGCGTGCTCATCGAAGTGGCCTGCGAATCCGACTTCGTGGCCAAGAACGAACTGTTCCAGGAGATGGTCAAGGACCTGACGATCCAGATCGCCTCCATGGCTCCGCAGTACGTTTCCCGCGAACAGGTCCCCGCCGAAGTGGTCGAGAAGGAAAAATCCTTCTACCGCGAGGACGTGGCCAACAAGCCCGCCAACATCCAGGACAAGATCATCGAAGGCAAGCTCGAGAAATTCTATTCCGAGATCTGCCTCGTTGACCAGCCGTTCGTGAAAGACGACAAGATCAAGATCAATGATCTCATCAAGGGCGTCATTGCGAAGCTGGGCGAGAACATGGTCGTTCGCCGCTTTGTCCGTTATCAGGTCGGCGAAGAGCTGTAAATCATTAAAAAGAGCGCCCCGCAAGGCGCTCTTTTTTTTAAGCCAAAACTAAAGAAAGAGATCCTATGCAATTCAAACGCGTGCTGCTGAAACTCAG
>JAFYIM010000018.1 GCA_017538635.1 bacterium | reverse complement strand
GACTTTGAATTCAGGATCCACGGCGTCCGCCAGGACAAGCCCGCTGACGAAGAAAAGAAAAATAAGTTTTTTCATATTTTTTTATTTTTTGCGGGTGAACAAAAGTCCGCCCAGGATAAGGAGTGTGAGAAGGAAGGAAGGTTCGGGGATCGGGCCCTCGTCCATGCCGGTAATGGCCAGGGCGAAGGTCTGCGGGAAAGACATCATATTGAAGCCGTGTACGCTCACTTCAAGGTTGTCGCCGGCGTAGCAGTCTGAAACCTGGTAATATTCGCTGTTGTTGGTGGATTCGTTGTGGACCATCTGTCCGCCGTTGAAATAAGTGTAAAGCCCGTCGAAGAACTGCAGGTCAAGGTCGTTGACAAGCTCCGTGCCGGCGCCGGGAGTGCCCGGAGCGTCCGTCCAGACCAGGTTAACTTTCACCGGACCCATCTCGTTTTTCTTGAAGACATAGGTCACTTTGTCGCCCTGGTTGCTGACGACGCCCTCCACAAAGATCACGTTGTTGCTCAGGCTCCTCTGCATGTCGATGTGACCGTAGCCGTTCACGCTGTTGGGATAATCGTTGGGGATCTCAAGATAGCTGTCGTACTGGCCGTTCCCCATGCTTCTGGCGCCGTGGATAAGCGCCGCTTTCACAAGCGCGGAAGAGGGGTTCTCGAAGCCCTTCTCCTTCAAATACTGGACAGTCAGCGCGGCGGCGCCGGAAGTCAGCGGCGTTGCCATGGAAGTGCCGTACATAACCGTGTAGTAGCTTCTCCTGGCAGTGTACTGCTCGTTGTCCGCGTCGTCGCCGGATTCCGTGGAAATGATATAGGTGCCGGGAGCCACGATCTCGGGTTTGAAACGCTCGTCATTTGCGGGTCCGCGGCTGCTGAAATAAGCCATGCCTTGCTGAGTCCCGTTTGCGGGAGCGGTCGTAGAGTCGTCTTTGAAAGGCTTGTCTTTTACTTCGAAGGTAGTGCCGTAGGTGGCGGTGATCTCAGGACGGTAAGTTTCCGAGGCGCCCACGGTCAGGACGTTCTTGGCTACCGCCTGGGGGCTTATGGTGCAGTTGTTGGCGTAGTCGATCTTTGTGTTGTTGTTGCCGGCCGCGAAAAGAATGAGCATGTCGGGATATTCGTTGCACACGGTGTCCAGCATTTCCGTATAATCGGTGTAGGCGCCGTATTCGTCGGGATTCATGCCGCCCCAGCTGTTGTTCATGACGCGGGCTCCCGAATCGTAGGCCGCTTTGAAATCATTCTCGGAGACCTGCACCACCGAGCCTCTCCTGTTGATGCCGATGTTGATGATGTAGAGGTTGGCGTCGGGAGCCGTGCCGGCGTAAATCCCGCCGTAGTATTTTCCGGTGCCGGTGGCTGAGCCGGCCACGTGGGTGCCGTGGCCCTGAATGTCGTTCCTGGTGGAGCGGTAAACGTTGTTTTCAGCGACGATGCCGGCGATGCGTTTGCCCTGGAAGTCAGGGTGCAGCTCGTTGTCGCTGCCGCTTGCTTTTCCCCTGTCCAGGCCGGTGTCCGCAATTGCCACCGTCACGCCTTTTCCCGTGTATCCCAGATCGTTCAAGGGAGCGACGCCCATCAATCCTTCGCCCTTGGCCACGTTGTTGAAGACCTGGCAAACAGGCTTGGGCCCCACTCTCAGAACGTCGCTTCTTTTCGCGAGGCTTTCAGCAAGAGCCTTGGAGACTTTGGCTTCCAGAATGGGAGGATTCTTTGAAAGCGTCACGACCTCCGTCGCGCCGTTAAGGGAAAGATACGCCTTGACTGTTTCCAGCGACTCCGCGGCGGCCAGGCGCAAAGAGATCTCGGAAGTTTCCTCCCCTAGGGCGGAAACTTTGTTCCTGAACAGCGAGGAGGTCTTGTATTCCGGACGGTATTCCGTGGAGAAAAGGATGTTCTTGGTCTCGCAAAGTCTGCCCAAAGCCTCCTTGGTTCCCAGCATGATGTAAGCGTTGGGCGGAAGATGCCCGATCACTTTCAAGCCCAGCGATTCCACCGTTTTCAATTCCTGAGCGTCGAAATTTTTTTCAGGCTGCACGATGAACTGATATTCGCCGAGGGCCGTGGGCGCGCATTCAAAAGCGGAAGAGGCTGCAACACTTGCCGCGGACGGATCGATCGTGCACTCGCTGAGTTTAATGACGCCAGGGTTGGCGAAAACAGCCGAAGCGCCCAGTACCGATAGGAAAAGAAGAATTTTTTTCATGATGTTTTATTTGGTTTTTCTGCCCAGAAGCAGAAGGGTTAAAAATGCCAGCAAAGCAAAGGATGGTTCGGGCACCAGTTCGTCAACGCCGGAAACGGCCAGGGCGAAAGCCTGGTTCGGACGCATAAAATTGCCGGCCCTGACTATCACTTCGATATTGTCTCCGGGAGGCAGGGCGTCAACATGGACTTTTTCGGTGTTGTTCAGGGTGTCGGTGCCGGATCTCAGGGAATTGGGAAGATATGTGTTCTCGCCGTCTGTGACTGTAAGATCAAGGTCGTTTATAAGCGAGACCGCGGCCCCCACGCTGCCGGCAATGTCAGTCCAGCAGAGAGAAACGTTGAGAGTGTTGGTAGTGGTGTTGGCGAAAACAAACGACACCTCGTCGCCAGTGTTCCTGAGACTGCCTTCGAAAGTGAAGAGCTGTCCGGAACTGGGATGGATGCTCTCGAAGAGATTGACGTGCCCGAAACCGTTCACGCAGTTTGGGGTCTTGTTGGGTATCTCGCTTTTGTTACTGTACTGCCCGAAGCCCATCGATCTGCAGCCGTTGACAAGGACAGCCCTGATGAGCGCGGAGGAAGGACTCTCATAACCCTTCTCCATAAGATACTGCCTGATGTCGGCGCAGGCGCCGGCCGCAAGAGGCGTGGACATGGAAGTGCCGGACATGTGGGTGTAGTAGCTCAGCCTTGTCCCGTTGTTCTTGGAGTCATAAAGCGATTCCGTGGACTTGACCTGAGTGCCGGGGGCGCAGACGTCAGGCTTGATGCGGCCGTCCTTGGCGGGACCCCTGCTGGAGTTCATCATCATCCCCTGCTGAACGCCGTTGGCGGGG
>JAFYIM010000242.1 GCA_017538635.1 bacterium | reverse complement strand
TATTGGCGCCTCAATAAAGGATCTTGGTAAAAAGTGCTTCGCTTTCACGAAACTTAATTCAGCAGAGATTGCGGGTCTGCAATCTAGAATTTGAGCAAAACTAGCCAAGTTTTGTGGCTAGGCTTTCACTTTCCCATCTACTTTCAAAAGTCTTTCTGTAATCGCTCTGAGGCCGCATAAATAAAGAGATTTCGCCCAACCCTTGTATTTTTTGTTTTTATTTTTTAAAATTTTACGTAAATAAAAGAAGAGTCTTTATTTGCACATAATCCGATCGCGAATAAAAGAAAATCTTCAATCAATATAATCCTTTGGGGAGGAACCAAATGAAAAATACTATTCTCTTGATCTTTGCCATGATTTTCTTTATGGCTGGAGCGACATTAGCCGATACAGTTTCGGAAGAATCCGTGAACGTCCAAAAATACTCAAAGGGAAAAACTACGCTTAAGCTGAGCGGAACGTTGAGCGAAACCGCTTTGAAAGCTCTTGCCAGAGGAACGAACAGCGTCTCTATTTGCAACACTCTCGGCAGTTACCTTACTGTTCCAACACTGTTTCCCGAAGGTAAGAAAGGTTACGGGACAAAGGCCGGTGGTCAGAAGATCTCTGTCAAATCTAAAAACGGAAAATTCAGTTGGACGGAAAAAGACGTTGCTGCGAATTTCGCTTTTGTAGTAGGGAACGAAACTGTTAAGCCCGACAAGGCCGCTTTGAAATCTTCCGGAACGATAGATACGAAAGATATCGAGAACTTCAAGACACAAAAGGCAACGGTCTTGGATATGCTATCCTACGAAAAAGGCCTGGGAAGCGTTGCCGCCTACACCTTTACTCCTGAGCTGAAAGGCAAAAGCTATAAGCATGCGAATAAGGGTGAGGATCTGCAAGTTAAGTTTTCCGCCAATTCCAAGGGCAAAGCGACAGCGACATTCAAGCTTCTTCCAAACGCCGCTTCTCCGGCATTCATAAGCGAATCTCCTGTTGATCCTCCGCCTCCGCCGGGCAACAACACCTACATGGTCGTGGATCTTTCCGGCGGTACTAACGCAGCCAGCTTTGCGATAAGCTATCTCGATGATGTTCCGGAAGGAGGTTGGACGGAAGAATACAAGACTACGAAGCTGGTTCTTCGCAAGATCGAGCCGGGCACTTTCACCATGGGCAGCCCTGAGGACGAACTGGGCAGGTATGATAACGAGACTCAGCACCAAGTTACGCTCACCAATGCTTATTACATTGGTGTCTTTGAAACAACGCAGAAGCAGTATGAACTGATAATGGGATCAAATCCGTCATATTTCGAAGGAAACGCGAGACCTGTGGAAAATGTCTCCTATAACGTGATCCGCGGAACTGATAAAGGTGCAGGCTGGCCGACCAGCTACGATGTGGACGATGATTCCTTCTTTGGCATTCTTCGCGCCAAAACTCAAGTGACATTCGATCTTCCCACAGAAGCGCAGTGGGAGTTTGCATGCAGAGCAGGCACGACCACGGCGCTTAACAGAGGAAAGAATCTGTCAGATAAGTATGAGTGTGATGAAATGGCTGAGGTTGGGCGCTACTATTACAACAAAAGTGATGAGAAAGGCGGATATGATGAGCATACTACCGTAGGTTCGTATCTTCCTAATGCCTGGGGGCTCTACGATATGCACGGAAACGTATTTGAATGGTGTTTGGATTGGTGTCAATCTGACCTGGGCAGCGATCAAGCAACGGAGCCGATCGGCACGAGCTGGGGAGCATACCGTGTGTTCCGTGGCGGGTGCTGGGACGACAACGCACGCATCTGCCGCTCTGCTAGCAGCAGCAGCCTCAACCCCGACGACGCCGGCAGCTTCAGCGGCTTCCGTGTGGTTCTAGTTCAAAATGTGTTTTCTGGGCCGGACAATCTAATTCAAAAGGATTTTGAATTTGAGATTGAATCCGGGACAGAAAACACCCTGCCAATTTTTCAAACCAAGTTTTACGGAAAGCTGAAGAACGGCACGGAAAAATTGCTGGAGGATATGGGCAGACTTGAATATGACGGCGCCAGTGGAATCGTGGCTGGAGTCGGAAAACATAAGTTGACATGGATTCCGGATGCTGCTTATACCAACGTGATGGACGAAGTGGAATTGAGATTCGAATACGAAGACGTGACGGAACAGGCCAATTATCTTGTTTTGAACACGACGAGTAATAAGATGCGCGTTTCAACGGATGCCCCGGATACGGCGGATGACAAATGCCGCACAGATGAATTATGGCTCAGAAGGATCGAGCCTGGCACTTTCATTATGGGCAGTCCTGAAGACGAACTTGGGCATTACGATGACGAAACTCAGCATGAAGTTACGCTTACCAAGGCTTATTACATTGGCGTGTTCGAAATAACGCAGAAACAGTGCCAAAATATTATGGGCGCTAATCCTTCGTATTACAAGGGCGACTTGAGGCCGGCGGAAAGCATCTCTTATAATATGCTCAGAGGAACAAAAGACGGTTCCTCCTGGCCCAATGGCAACGGAGTTGACGAAGGAAGTTTCATGGGTCAGTTGCGAAAAAAAGCCGGAAATATCTTCGATCTTCCCACAGAAGCGCAGTGGGAGTTTGCATGCAGAGCAGGAACGACCACGGCACTTAACAGCGGCAAGAATCTGAGCGGTAGAGGCAGTTGTACGAACTTAGCGGAAGTAGGCCGTTATTGGTACAATGGCGGCGGCAATGAGGATGATGACGGCAATTATATTGCTCATGCGAAAGTTGGATCATATCTTCCCAACGCTTGGGGTTTGTATGATATGCACGGAAACGTGTGGGAGTGGTGTTTGGATTGGTATGAATCATACGACGGGGATGCCACAGATCCGAAGGGCGGAGAAGAAGGATATTCCCGTGTTCTCCGGGGCGGGAGTTGGGGCAGCTACTACACCGACCGCTGCCGCTCTGCTTACCGCAACAGCATCTACCCCGGCAGCGCCTGCGACGACGAGGGCTACGCCTACGACAGTTACGGCTTCCGTGTGGTTCTAGTTCAATAAAAAAATACTCGCTTTCAGCCACTGCGCGGAGCGGAAATAATCCATCCTTTTAGTTGTTAAGCAAAGAACAAGCGCGTCATTTGGCGCGCTTGTTTTTTGCCTGCTTTTGGCCACGGATTTCTTCGCTATTAAATTTAGTAGCGAAAAATCCGCGGTTGATTTTTTATATCTGCTATCAAAACGGATTTTAAATAAAAGATTCAGTTTATGCAAAATTTGCCTAAACTGATATGCTGACATCTGCTATCATAATTAATAGAAAAAGATAAAAATCTTGTTTTCGTGG
>JAFYIM010000241.1 GCA_017538635.1 bacterium | reverse complement strand
CCTCATCCAGGGCCACTACGCCCTCTGGGACGCCATCATCGATTGGCAGAGGACAAGGAATGGCTGCACATTCGTCGATTCCTGCGCCAGCGGCGGCGGACGCAACGACATCGAGTCCATGCGCCGCGGCATACCCTTCATGCGCTCCGACGCCGACAGGACCACTTCCGGACTGCGCCTTTCCATGAGCTCCACTCTGCCTTACTGGATCCCCTTCCACGGCACCAACAATAAGGAGACCAAAGGAGAATTAGATCCGCCCTCCGGCAAGGGGAGCGACTTCTACATCTCAAGAGCCTCGTATCTTCCCGCGGCCTGGGGCATCGGCGGCCAGGTCACCCAGAACCCTGACCTTGATCTCGACCTCATGCGCAGCATCCTGAAGGAATGGCGCTCCTTGGAAGACCTCCTTCTCAAGGACTACTATGTTCTGACGCCCTGGCATGATGAAAACGACCTCAAGGGCTGGACGGCCTTCGCCTACAACGATCCCGAAGCGGGCAAAGCGGTCGTCCTCGCTTTCCGTCAGGATGAGTGCGAAGAGAACACCTGCGTTTTGAAACTTCCCTTCGCTGAAGCGAACAAGACCTACGAATTCAAAGACGAGGACAGCGGCAAAGTTTGGCAATGTCAAGGCAGCGAACTTATTGAAGGCATCAAAGCCACGCTTCCTGAAAAACGTTCCTCCCTCCTCTGGAGAATAAATATTAAATAACCAACATAGAGAACCACTATGAAAAAAATCATTCTTTTCGGCATCGCGGCCCTTTTCTGTTTGTCCGCTTTCTGCGACGAACTCTGGTCCCCTGATTTTCGCTTCGACGGAAGCGAGATCACTGATAAGCCCATCGTTCTGAGGGCCACTGACAACATTTGCTACAGCACTTATCTGGTGCCTGGCGAACCTCAGTCTCTTGAGATCACGACGGAAGACATCGCTAATCCTGAGATCAACGCTCTCCTTTTCGGCGATTACATGTGCGTTCCTTTGGAAGGGAACATTCGTTGGGATTACAAATCCGATACGTACAAGGATTTTCCCCTCGACGACACTTATCTCTTAAAGGAAAAAATTTCGACCGAACTAGGTACGCAGGTATTGGAAAGAAAAGTGACGCTCGTTCCGGAGCCCGCCGTTTTGTTGCTCATCGCTTTAGCCGGAGCGCTTTTCTTAAGAAAGCGCACAAAGAGCCTGCTTGCGATGATCGCAGTTATTTCTCTTGCTTCCATGAGCGCGCAGGCCAACTGCGTGAGCTACATCAGGGGATTGCAGATCTGGCCCTTCTCCAGGAGTATCGTTATTACCTACGGTCTTCAGTCTGAAAACGCCGACGCCACCTTCAGCGTAAAGTTTTACGGTTCCATTGACCAAGGGGAAACGGTCTTCGATCTTTCTCTAAAGGGTGCTTTGATGGGAGACGGCGCCGACGGTACTGTTACAGGAACCGGGGAACATAAAATTATCTGGACGCCCGGCGAACAGTTTTACTTCACCAAAGGCAATTTAAGGGTGAAGATCGAAGCGTCGGAGTCGACCTTTAGCGAGGGATACGCTGTCATCGACCTGTCCGGCGGGCCAACCGCTGCCTCATATCCTGTCACCTATCTGGACAGCGTTCCCGAAGGCGGATGGACGGAAGAATACAAGACCACAAAGCTAGTCCTTAGGAAGATCGAACCGGGAACCTTCCTGATGGGAAGCATCGAATCCGAAGTGGGAAGAGACGTTAACGAAACGTCGCATGAAGTGACGCTGACGAACGGTTATTACATCGGCGTCTTCGAAACGACGCAGAAACAGTACGAACTTGTCATGGGAGAGAATCCTTCTTACTATCATGGCGACGCCCGACCGGTGGAAATGGTCAGCTATGACATGCTCCGCGGCGACACGTTAGGCGCAAAATGGCCCGACAGCTATGAGGTGGACGCCTCCTCCTTCTTCGGAAAACTTCGCGCTAAGACCGGCCTGACTTTCGACCTGCCCACCGAGGCGCAATGGGAATTCGCCTGCAGGGCGGGAACGACCTCAGCCCTGAACAGCGGGAAAGACCTGACCAACGAAGACGAATGCCTCAACGTGGATGAAGTCGGCCGCTATCATTACGACCGCGAAGACGGCAAAGGCGGATTCAGCGATGCTCATACCACAGTCGGCTGCTACAAGCCGAATGCCTGGGGCCTCTACGACATGCACGGCAACGTGAACG
Source organism: bacterium (assembly GCA_017538635.1). The sequence goes on along the minus strand of JAFYIM010000241.1, from coordinate 5,771 downwards.
AATGGTGCCTTGACCAGTATCAGAGCGACCCTGGAAGCGAAGCGGCCGTTGAGCCCCTGGGAGCGAGCTGGAGCATGCATCGCACCATAAAGAGCGGCGCCTGGGCCGCCGGATCCAGGCGAGCCGGCAGATGCCGCTCCGCTGCCCGCGACTTCCGCAGCTCCGATAACGCTTCCTTCTACGAAGGCTTCCGCGTCGCGCTGGTCCTGAGCCCGTTTGCTACTCCGTCCACAACTGCAAAAAGAGTCTTCCAATACAAACTGATCCCTTCGACGGAAAGCACCATGCCGGTCTTCCAGACTACTTTCTACGGCAAACTGAAAGACGGTTCGGAAAAACTGCTGGAGGAAATGGGGAAACTTGAATACGACGGCGCCAGCGGAATAGTTATTGGACGCGGATACCACGATCTGACCTGGATCCCTGATCCCGAGTATGTCGATCAGATGGACGACGTGGAGCTTAGGACTGAATTCGAGGACGTGACGAATTTTGCTGATTATCTTGTGCTTGACACCAAGACCGGAAAGATGCGCATCTCCGCCAACGCTCCCGATCTCAGCGACGACACGTGCAAGACGGACGAGCTCTGGCTCAGAAGAATAGAGCCCGGGACCTTCGGCATGGGAGGAAGCGAGAAGAAAGATGTCACGCTGACGAAAGCCTTTTATATCGGCATCTTTGAAATGACGCAGAAGCAATGCCAAAACATCGCGGGCGGCAATCCTTCAAGCTATACAGGTCCCACAAGGCCCGTGGAAAGCGTCAACTACAAAATGCTGCGCGGCACGGAAAAAGGCGCCGCCTTCCCAGCCAACTATGATGTTGACGAAGACAGCTTCATGGGACGGCTCAGGAAAAAGGCCGGCAACATCTTCGATCTGCCGACGAGCGCCCAATGGGAGTATGCCTGCAGGGCGGGCACGACCACCGATCTTAACAGCGGCAAGGATTACACGCAATCCAACGCGAACGAGGTCGGCCGTAACTTAAATAATTGGGACGACGGGAAAGGCGCATATAATATGTATCACACCGACGTCGGGGAATATCTCGTGAACAACTGGGGTCTCTACGACATGCACGGCAACGTAAGCGAATTTTGCGTCGACTGGGTAGGCTCGTCAGAAGCCACAGTAGATCCCGTGGGTCCCGATACGGGCTCCGGCCGCGTTATTAGGGGCGGAAACCATTACGACGGCGGCGGCGTCTCATATAGCAGCGGCGGGGCCTACACCTACGTCTACAATTTTCACCTCGGCTTCCGCATCGCCTTGTTGCCTTGATAACTTGTAAACATTATTTTTTCTTAGGAGAAATAAAATGAAAAAAATCGTTTTAATTGGTATCGCGGCGCTTTTCTGCATTACGTCTTTCTGTGACGAATGCTGGTCAACTGGTTTCCGTTTTGACGGAAGCGAGATCACAGAAGAAGCAATCCTTCTTAAACCGACGGATCCCCTGGCCTACAGCAGTGCGTTTGCGGAAGGGGAGCCGAAATCTCTTACGTTAAACGTGGAGGACATCTCGGATCCTGAAAAGTCAGCCAGCGTTTTCGCTGATTACTCCGAGACCGCTGTGGAGGGGACGACCACTTGGGATTATACAGACGAAGATTTCAATGATTTCCCTGTGGACGACACATATCTGCTGACAGAGACTATAACGAGCGACACTGCGGAAAAAGTTCTTACCAGGAAGGTGACCATCCTGCCTGAACCTATGGCGCTGCTTGCTTTGGCGTTTGCAGGCGCCCTTTTCCTTCGCAAGCGCACGAAAAGCCTGATAGCAGTCTTGACGATCGCAGCGTTAAGCTCCCTTAGCGCAAAAGCCGACGGCTGCGTCAGCAATGTCAATTGCCTTCAGATGTGGCCTTTCGACAGAAGCGTGATCATAAACTATACGCTGACTTCCAACAGCGCCGATCCTGTTTTTAAGGTTAAGTTTTACGGTTCGACAGACAACGGAGAAACTGTCTTTGACCTTTCGGAAAAAGGCACGATAAGCAGGGACGGCGCCAACGGCACCGTCGCCGGTTCGGGCGAGCACAAAACTTTCTGGACGCCTGACGATAGTTTCTATGGAACGTTCTGCGAAGATATGTTGGTAAAGGTAGAAGCTGAGGAACAAACGCAGCCCGGCGGCAAAACTTATATGGTCATAGACCTATCGGGCGGCACAAATACTGACAGCTTTGCGATAAGTTATCTTGATAATGTTCCGGAAGGCGGCTGGACGGAGGAATACAAGACCACAAAAATGGTTTTAAGGAAGATCGAGGCCGGGCTTTTCACTATGGGCAGTCCTACCAATGAACTTGGCAGATCGGAGGATGAACTCCAGCATGAAGTGACTCTCACAAAGCCTTTTTATGCCGGCGTCTTTGAAGTCACCCAGAAACAATACGAATTGGTAACAGGGGACAATCCCTCGGATACCGAAGGCGAGACGCATCCGGTGGAAAGCGTTTCATACGACATGATCCGCGGGGAAGAAAAAGGCGCGCTATGGCCTGCTAGCAGCGAAGTTGACGAGGAGTCTTTCTTCGGCATTCTCCGCGCCAAATCTAATCTTGGTTTCGACCTCCCCACGGAGGCTCAATGGGAGTTTGCCTGCAGGGCGGGTACGACCACATCTCTGAACGATGGCAATAATATCACCAATGTTGTCGAAGACGGCTTTTTGAACAAGCTTGGCCGCTATTCGTACAACATTGATGAGGATGAAGATCCTCACGCTGAGGTTGGCTCTTATCTTCCCAACTTCTGGGGTCTTTACGACATGCACGGTAACGTTTCTGAGTGGTGCCTGGACTGGTGGGATGAGGACGAAGAATGGTCAAGTGATCCGATGACCGATCCCAAGGGAGCGGAAACTGGCGAGTCTCGTGTGATCCGGGGCGGGAGTTGGGACGACTATGCAACGGATTGCCGCTCTGCCTATCGCTATTACGACCCCAGTAATGCCGATGATGACTGCTACGGCTTCCGTGTATTCCTAGTTCAGTAAAAACGTCTTTTGCTTTAATCCATCTGCGGGGTTCATATGCGCATTTTAAAAATGTTTTTTGTCGCCATAATTTTCTTCATGGCTGAAGCGGCCTTCGCTGACATTATTGTCACGCAGGAAGTTGTGAATGTCCGGAGCTATGCAAAGGGTTCGACTACGATCAAATTGAAGGGATCGTTAAACAAAGAAGCTATAGATTGGCTTGCTCAAACAAACAGAGTTGCGATCTGTAGCGTTTTCGATATCTTTCTGTCTTCTCCTTTGTCCCTTTCCGAGGGCAAAAAGGGTTTTGAAACCAAAAAAGACGGCAAGCAAATATCCCTCAGTACGAAGAACGGGAAATTCAAATGGGCGGAAAAAGACGCAACCGAGAATTTCGTTTTTGCGATAGGCAATGAAAGGGTAAAGCCCACAAAAGCATCTTTTAAGTCTTCCGGCACGCTTGAAGCGAAGGATTTTGAAGATTTTGGGTCGAAGAAGGTTGCGGTTTTGGATTTCTTGTCTAATGAAAAGGGCTTGCTGTATGTTTCAGCCTTGGCCTTCCTTCCTGAAATTTCAGGCAAAAAATACAAATGCTCTGATAAAACGCAAGATCTGCGGATGAAATTTTCCGCGAGTTCCAAGGGAAAAGCGAGCGCTTCTTTCAAGCTTTCCTCCAGTCTCGCTTCGCCAGCTGTCATAAGCGAAACGGTCAATAGTTTCAAACCGTATTTGGTCATCGATCTTTCAGGCGGCACTGGCGCTGAAAACTATCCCGTAACTTATCTTGACGAAGTCCCCGAAGGCGGATGGACGGATGAATACAAGACCACCAAGATGGTTTTGAGATTCGTTCAGCCCGGTAAATTCAAAATGGGCAGTCCGGAAGATGAATTGGGAGGATATTTCGATGAAGTTCAGCATGAAGTTACTTTGAGCAAGCCGTTTTATGCCGGAGTGTTTGAAGTTACGCAGAAACAATATGAATTGGTAACGGGAGAAGACCCTTCGGATTACAAGGGTGATGCCAGGCCCGTTGAATGCGTCTCGTATGATATGCTCCGCGGCACGGCAAAAGGTTCGAGATGGCCTTCCGAAAACGATGTTGATGAAGACTCTTTCTTCGGCATTCTTCGCGCAAAAACCAATTTGGATTTCGACCTTCCTTCTGAAGCTCAGTGGGAATACGCCTGCAGGGCGGGCACGACTACGGCTTTGAACGACGGCCATGATCTTACCCCCGAATCCTTAGAATCTACAGACGAAAATTTGGACAAACTTGGTCGCTATGCCTATAACTTTGATGACGGCCACGGCGGTTCTTATGATGCCCACACTACCGTTGGATCGTATCTGCCGAATGCCTGGGGCCTTTACGATATGCACGGCAACGTTCTTGAGTGGTGCCTGGATTGGTGGGATTTTGACGAGGAATGGTCAACCTTTCCCGCAAAAGATCCTAAAGGAGCGGATATCAATGGAGCGGATATCATCAATATGCGTTGCCTGCGGGGTGGAGACTGGTGCTGCAATCCGCGTGATTGCCGCTCTGCCTTCCGTTTTTACACGCCACCGGATGAAGCCAACAGTGAATATGGGTTCCGCGTCTTCTTAATTCAATAAAAAAGGTTCTTACAACTCTTCGCAGGGGAGGAGGAGGGCGGTGCCGTTCTCGAGGTCTGAGAAATCGATATTGGCGCGCTTTAAGAGGCGGCGGAACTCCTCGAGGTTCTCGGGGTAGAGGATCCTGGCGACTATGACCTTGCAGTAGGAGTAGTGGTCCATTTCCGTCCTGAGGCCTGCGAAGATCGGGATCCTCTGTCCCATGAATTTCTGGATGGAGCTGGAATCCACTATGCAGGCGGTGTCGAGGCCTGAGGCGGTGAGGGCGGTCAAGAGGTCTTCAAGAAGTTCTTCTTTGGCGAGTTTGATGATGAGGAGCTGCATGAGTTTATTCCGAGCTGTGGTCCTCTCCGGCGCGCCTTATGCCGTAGCGCGTCAGGGCGGGGCCGATTATTTCCGTGAATATGGTGGTGAAGAGCAGAAGATTGATGATCATCTGGCTCATTTCAAAATTGCCGAAATATAAGTTCAAGGGTCTGAATTCCCGTCTGATGATGACGGCCAGGGCGATGGCGATACCGACCTGGGAGACCAGGCCGAAGCCGATGTTTTTCCTTATGGTGTCGCTTGCTTTTCCAATCACGCTGCCAAGGTAGGCGCCGCCCACTTTGCCGGCCACGCGGCTTATGGTGTAAACCGCAGCCAAAGAGAGCATGAAGGCGTTGCAGCAGGCGTTGAGACGGAGCTGGGCGCCGGCCAATACGAAGAAGGCCGCGTAGATGGGGGGTGTCAGCTGGTCAATGGCGGTGAGCAGCCTTCCGGTGGAGAAGCGCCCGACGTTGGCGACGGTAAATCCGAAGGCCATGTTGCAAAGGAGCTCCGAGAAGCCGAACCTGGTGGCAAGACCGTCGCAGAAGATTATGGAGGCGCAGACGAAGAGGAGCATCTCAGCCTGCATGGTGATGCTCTTGAGAACAGGAAGCACGGCTAGGCCGAGCAGTGCGCCCAGCCCCAGAGCGCCCAGAATGCGCAATAACGGCAGGATGAAGGCCTGGACGATAGAGATACCGTCCGAACTGATAGAGCCCTTTAAAAAGGCCGCTGCGAAGGCGTAAACGATTAATGCCAGGGCGTCGTCAAGGCCTACTACCGCCAGAAGGGTGGTGGTGACGGGCCCCCTGGCTTTCATCTGCCTTAGAGTCATGACCGTGGCGGCCGGG
>JAFYIM010000240.1 GCA_017538635.1 bacterium | reverse complement strand
GACGTCTGGGATCTGAAAATCGTGGACGAAGCCGCATCCGCTGCCAAATCAACGCTGACGATCCGTCCTCTGGAAAACGACCCCACTAATTTCTGCCTGAAGATCCGCAGCCTCAGCGCTCCGGCCTTGAAGTCTTTGAAGATCACCTTCCCTCCCGGCGCAGAAGGTACTGGCTTCCTCAAGGATCTCTATGTGGGCAGCGGAATGCAGAGCATAGCCATTATAGGCGGCGACCTCGGCTCAAACGAGGGCGGCGACGGCACCGTCTCCATCAACGGGCCTGTCGAGCAGATAAAGCTTTCCGGCCTGAAACGCAAAGACAAAGCGAGCGGTGAGGTCTCCTATTGGGGCGGCAGTCTTTGGGCGGACGTCAACATCCAAGGTTCTCTCGGCTCCTGCCTCATTACGGGCGGCAATTATTCCTTCAGGCCCGGATCCGTTAACAAACGCTTAGCTTGCTTCAACGTGGCCGGCAGCGTCAAAAAATTCGCATTGAAAGCCTTTCTTCTCAAGGACGCGTCCGGCATCGCCTGTTCCTACGGCGGATTCGCCAGCGCCGATTTGACCGCCGGCATTCCCATCGACTCCCTCAGCATAACGGGAGGCGGCTGGCAGAATGGGCTCGTCAAAGCCCCGAGGATCGGGAAAGTCAGCGTCAGCGGCCCCAATCCTGCTGCGACTGTCTGGCCGTCTCCCAAAGGGGAATTCGGCCTTCTGAACGCTTCCATAAGAACCTTCAGCGAGACCAACCCTGACAACTTCACGAACTACTGTCTGGGCGTCTGTTCCTTCCGTTCGGCCAACGTAAGGAACTCCGTGATCGTATCGCACGGCAGCCTGAAAGGCTTGAAAGTTTCCGCAGACCAAAGCGGCGAAGGAGGGGCTGTTTCCAACTGTTTCGTCTATGCCGGCGTAGGATACGACAACACTTACGTCTCCTCCCCGATAATCTTCGCCACTACCCCTCAAAACGGCGTCATCCCGGTCGGCACCAACCGCGTCTTCACGCTGCCCTTCACCGTCACCAATCTTCCTGCGGACAGCGTTTCGTCGATAGGTATCTCCTCACGCGGCCTGGCCTGGGACTGCTTCATATCGAATGAATTCAACGAGACGTTCTCAAAGTTCGATCTGTGGGAGATCTCCGGGACCAACTCGGTCAGGGGAACTTTTGTCTGGGATCCCGCTTTGGGAGATTTCGATTTCAACGGCGTGTCCTCAATAAAGCTGACCAACATCAAGATAAGAGTCTCCTACAGCTCCGCTCCTATGCGCCACACGGAACTGCCTTTGACGCTGGAAGTCCGGCAGCAGGCGAAAGACGTCGCCATGTCGAATTTCATATCCTCCGCTTCCTCGTCAGCTCCGGTTCGCAAAGCCTATCCGGGCAGCATCAGTTCGGTAAACTGCCTCGAAGCCCTGTCCAGCCTCTTTGCCGGCGGATTGCTTTTCTCAAGCGACGGGACCTCCCAGCACGCGACTTATCTGGGGTCTCTCAATTCTTTCAAAGCTTCCGTTTCCGCCAAGGGCAACCTTCTTTATTCCAAAAAGGACATCAAGCTCGACAAATACTTCGATTATGAAAACAACGAAGTCTGGATCGGCGGCGCGCGTAAAAAGTAAATCAATCAGCAAGGAAAAGCCATGCGTAGAATAAACGCCTCCCTCTTTGTTCTAATCATCTTCGGAGCTCTTTCTCTCTTCGCAAAACAAGAAAGGGAACAGACCGTCCAGTTCGGCAACATGAAAGCCACCTACTTCGGCAACGGAACGCTCGAGGCGATCCCTGTCATGGGAACGGACGTCTGGGATCTGAGAGTGACGGACGCCGGCGTTTTTTACCTTGACGGAACGCTTACGGTCGCCCCGCAGGGAAAATACGCCAAAACTCCCCAGAACGTCAAGATCAGGGAGATCTACTGCGACGGCATCCTGAAATCCCTCAACGTGACCTTCCCTCCCGGATTGGACCACGCGGGCTTCGTCCAGAACATCACGATAATAGGCAACATCCGCAACCTTACCATCGTGGGCGGCGACCTGGGCTCGAACCAGGGCGCGGGCGGCCTGATGAGGATCAAAGGAAGGATCACTAACCTCAATGTCAGCGGCAAAGTTTTCCAAAACACTGAAAAGCAAAGGACCGAATATTGGGGCGGCAACGTCTTTGCCGATCTTATCGTGAAAGACCAGTTGCAGTACACGTCCATAAAAGGCGGCAACCTTTATTACGATCAGGAAAACGGCGGCACCCACGGCCTGATCCAGTCCAGCGACAACATGAAGACCTTTACGGTCGCCTCGCAGATAGTAAAGGACAAATACACTAAAACCCCTGTTTGCTACGGCGGCGTCGTGAACGCCGACATCGTGTCATTGCTCGACGGATTGAAAGACATGCAGATAAAAGGCGGCGCCTTTTATGGCGGCATGATTCGCTCCAAATTCCTCAAAACTTTTTCCGTCACCGGCTTCAAGACCGCCTCGGCTTATCCTATTGACAGGAGTTTGTGCGGCATAAGGAACGCTTATTTCTCTGTTCGCGATTACAACAAGACGGCCTTGAACTATACGAACTTCTTCGTCAGAACGATATCCGTAAAAGACGCCGACATTGTTGACAGCATCATGACCTGCCAGGGCAATCTCTCCGAGATCAAAGCCTCCTCCAACAAATCGCTTCCTTACGGCGTCATAACGAACTGCGTGGCCAGAGCCGGCTATTCCGGCCAAATACTGGACTATAACATGCCGGAAGTCTCCATGGACAGGACCGCGGAGGTTTCCACCAATGCGGTTTTGGAGATCCCCTTCACGGTCAGCAACCTTGTTGCAGAATGTTCGTATGAGATCTACCTTTCCAACAAAGACCGCGCCTGGCACGTTTTGCTCACGGACGGTGAGGAAGAATACTCGGGCTTTGCCAAGATCGCGCTCTCCGGCGCGGACAGTTTCGAGGGCAAGCTCGTTTGGGATCCAGCCGAAGAGGAACTCTACTTTGGAAAAGAAAGTTCCATACCTGTGACGAACCTGACTTTGAGAGTTTTGAGGAAAGGCTCTCCGGAACTCTTCCTTGATATCAAGCCAAGGATAACCGTTCTGGCTAACAGCGAAGGCACCTCTGAGCGTCATTATCCGACCGTCTTCACTTACGAAGGCATAATCGAAACAGTCGCCAACGAGAAAGGCCAGATCAACAGTTTAAGCTGCAGCGAAGCCTACAACTCCCTTTTTGCAGGCGGAACGATCATCAGCGACCTTAGCAATCCCGCCCACGCCTCCTATCTGGGGAACGTCAACACCGCCAAATTCAAATTAAAGGCCCTGGGCAACATGATATTGTCCAAGGCCAAAACAGCTATTTCACCCAAAACCTTCGACTACCAGAACAACGAAGTCTGGATCAGCGGGCAAAGACGCGACAAGTAAACTTATTTGCTT
>JAFYIM010000239.1 GCA_017538635.1 bacterium | reverse complement strand
TTCTCTAAGTTTCTTTAAGGAACTCATTTTTGCAAAATAAAATTCTACTAGTTTGGAGAATTATTATTTTAGCAAAAATCAGCCTGTTATGATACCTGCTCCCAAAACTTCGCCGGAAAGGTAGATAACGCCCGCCTGACCGCTCGCCGCGGCCCTTTCCGGAGCGGCGAATTCCAGCTCCGTTTGGCCGTCCGGAAGAACTTTGACCAGGCACTTTTTGGGAGCGGAGACGGAGCGGATCTTGGCCTCGGCCTCGAAGGTTTCTGATTCGGGCTTAATTAGCCAGCGCGTGTCGGTTAGCGTAACGGTTTTCTGTTCCAGGTCCTCGTTGCCGCCTATTATGACACGGTTGTTTTCCCTGTCGATCCTGACGACGTATTTCCTGACGCAGTGCGCGCCGATCTTTTTCCTCTGCCCTATGGTGTAGGAAGGCAGGCCGACGTGCGTGCCTACTATGTTGCCTTCGGTGTCTGTGATCTCGCCGGGAACAAAGGATTCCGGAGCGCGTTCCCTCAGGAACGCTTCGTAATCGTCCCCTGGAATGAAGCAGATCTCCTGGCTGTCGTGTTTAGCGGCCACTGGGATCCCGTATTCGTTAGCCAGTTTCCTAACCTCTTCTTTTGTAAATTCGCCCAGAGGGAAAACTATCCTTTTCAGCTGTTCGTTGGTTAGGCGCGAAAGAAAATAGGACTGGTCTTTTTTCTGATTCTTCGCCTGAAAGAGCCGGCCGTCCTTTACGATGGCGTAATGGCCGGTGGCGACTTTCTCGCAATGCTCCCGGTCTGCGAAATCGATAAGATTTTTAAATTTGAAATTAGGGTTGCAGTTTACGCAGGGGTTCGGCGTATGGGCGAGCAGATACTCCTTTATGAAAGGCTTTACTACGCATGTCTCAAATTCGCTCCTAAGATCGAGGAGAAAAAACGGCAGCCTTAAATGCTCGGCCACGCGCTTGGCGTCAAGGGCGCTTTTTTCGCCCGCGTCGCTCATCAAAAAGTGGCAGAGCAGGACGTCGTGGCCCTTTTCGCTGAGCATTTTGGCGGTGACCGCGGAGTCAACGCCGCCCGAAATCGCAACCGCTATTCTCATTACTTGAAAAGGTAATCCTGCGTCGGAGCGGAATCGCTCACTTCCGGTTCTTCATTGGAGGGCTCTTCCACTTTCCCGCCCTCGGGGAAAGCCATGGAGTAAGCGCCGTCTTTGGCCGCTTCCGTCTTATAGAGTGCGGTGTCAAGTCCTTTTACGCGGGAGGTAAACTCACCCGCCTGCTCGCTCTCCTCGCCGATGGCGCGGAAAGCCTGGTAGATGTGGGAGTCGAATTCGTCTGCCCTGAAGAGAGCCATGGCTTCCGGAGTCTGCGGGAGGCAGGGAGATCCGAATTCCAGTTTGCCGTGATGGCTGACTATTATGTGCTGAAGCTGGATCTTGGTCGTTTCGGGAAAACCCTCGATCTTGTCGCAGGCCTTGCCAACGAGTTCGCTGCCAATGACGATGTGGCCTAAGAGGCGGCCGGCGGTAGTGTATTCCGTCGCGATAAGGCCGCCCATTTCGTGGAGTTTGCCGATGTCGTGCAGCATGGCGCCCGCGATCATGAGGTCGCGGTCCAGCTTCGGATAAAGATCCGAGAAAGAATCCGCCAGCCTAACAACGCCAAGCGTGTGCTCCAATAATCCTCCGATGGCCGCGTGATGCATGGCTTTGGCGGCGGTGTGCGTTTTGAATTCCCTGACAAAGTCAGGATCATCGAAGAAGGCCGCCAAAAGCCTTTTTACAAAAGGATCTTTCACTTTTTTCCGGAAACTTTCCAGTTCCGCAGACATCGCTTCGACGTCGTAGGGAGAGACCGGGCGCAGGGCGGAAAAATCCACTTCATCGTCTTTCTTAACAGGGCGCGCGTCGAAAACTTTCAGCTGGACCTTGCCGTCGCGTGAGGAAGCGACGCCCGTCACTTTGGCGATGGTGTTTGGCTCCAGAATACTGTAAAGGCGTTCCACGTCGTCGAAGATCGTGGAGCCGATGGTGCCTGAAGAATCGGAAAAAGTTAAGCTCAGATACGGGTTCCCGTTCTTGGCTTCCCTTTTCTCTCTTTGCAAGACCACGAAAAAATCGTCAACTTTGTCCCCTTCGCACAAACTTTTTATGAATTTTCTCATTGCTTATTCCTCGATGAATTCTTTGTAAACGGCAATGGGCGGCAGGTTGCCCCAGCCCGCGAAATCGCTTCCGGCGCCAGCCTTCTTCGGTTCCAGGCACTGCTCGGGAGAAATGTTCTCCCAGACTGTTCCGGTCTTCAGGAAAAGGTTAAGATTGGCGTTATAGTAGCGCTTGGCGAAATACTTCGCCTCTTCCATCGCACCCATGGCTTTCCAGCCTCGCAGGGCCATGTTCGTTGTGCAGGGCCAGTTCGAGCCGAGCCAGTAGCCTGTCTCCGGTTCGTAGGGCTTTTCGCAGGGCGGCAACGAGGGGAACGGC
>JAFYIM010000238.1 GCA_017538635.1 bacterium | reverse complement strand
TCTTCAGTTCATTAGCCATGATTCTTCCTTAATATAGTTAAAATGTAATTGATTGATTGTTGCCTAAAAAAAGAAGGCGCGCCCATTTAGGCGTGCCATTCCGTAAGCTTAAGGGGACATTTATCCTCTTTGAAAGCGACGCTATGGTTGGTTCGCAGAAACGAACCAGGCTGAGATGTCAGCCAACGCGCAAAATGAGAGTGTGAGTATTATATGAAAACCGCTCTTAAAATACAAGTGGCGGTCTTTTTACTTCTTAGAGTACTTTTCCGGAAAGTCCGTGACGATGGCGTCGCCTTCCAGATCTTTGGCCAGAACAAAGTCCCTGTCCGCCCTTATCGTCCACAAAGCCAGCTTGAAGCCTTCCTTGTGAGCCTTGTCCGCGAAGGACCTGGTAGTGGTCGCCAGTTCCGCCGAGATCCAGGAGCAGCCGTTCTCCTTGGCTGTCTGGATATTTTTCTCATCGCTTCCGCCGCACAAGAGTCCCGTCTTAATGCTGTCTTCGGCTTCTCTGGTCAGCCTCAGGGCGTCCGGGCAGAAGGAGATGACAAGAAGGTCATCTCCGGTGAACTCCGCTTCCTTGAGCTCCTTGACCATGACCTCGACCAGCTTTTTCAGCCTTCCCAAAGTAGGAGGCGACTTTATTTCCAACTGCATAGCGATCCCCTTGTCTTTCAGGAAGGCTAGAATCTCCTTGAGAGTCGGCAGAGGATTACCCTCTTTGGTCTTGTGTTTCCTTATCTCCTCAAGCGTCATCTCCTCAACATTCACATCCGCGCCGCACCGCCTTTGCAAATTTCCGTCATGGGTGACGATCACCTGGTCGTCCTTGGTAATGTGAATGTCAGTCTCAAAAAATTTGAGGCCCAAGGAAGCGCATTCCTTCAGAGCCTCAAGGGTGTTTTCGTCTCTTTCACCGGCGCCCATTCGGTGGGCAACGATTAAAGGATCGGCAGCCAAAACATTCATGCTTGCCAAAAAGAAAGCCATCAGCAAAAAATGTTTCATAACGTCAGGGATGTGCGATCTCAGGAGGCAGCATGGCAAGCCCCTGGCGGTTCACCAAAGCGACAAACTCCTTTTCGAGATAATAGATGGCCCTGACGGTGTACTCGCTGGGAGTGGCCCAGCCGTAGATATTCATCTGCGACTTGCTCTCAATAAACTCCACCACCACGGAGATGCCGTCCGCAACTTTGAACCAGCTGTGGTCCTTGGCCTGGATAGGAATCATGGTGTATTTTCTGGAGTACATGTTCATGATGTAATTTTTCTGATCGACCGTGCAGCCGTTGAAGATGTGCTCCATCGCCAGAAGCTGATCCTTATCGTCAAAAAACAGCCGGCGTGCCGCCAAAACCATCTTGTTTGTGCTGCCGCTCAGGTTGTCGCAGGCCGCCACCATATAAGCTTTCGCCTTGAAGGGGTATTCCGGAGCTTGAAATTCCAAAGCCTTTGACATAATGTTCGTAGCGTCAGCGTAAGGCATAGTCAGATAAAGCTTGTCCCAGACCAGAGATTTTATGTTGGCCAGACGTTCCGCTTCCTTCATCTGCTCTTCGGTCATTTCAGGAACAAGGACTTCGGTTCCCACATTTATCTTCATTTCCTCGGCACAAACAGAAAAAGCCAAGAGAACGATAAGACAGCCCAAAAGTTTTCTCATAAATATATCCTCATTTTTCTTCAATATTACCACTTTCTGAGAAGAAGCGCAACGCCAATAAGGAACAAAGCCAGCAGCGCAGGCTCCGGAACTGTGGCGTCATAGACCGCGATATCGTCCACGAAGATGTCGGCGTAAACTTCCTCTTCAAGGTCGCCGCTGGAGCAGATCGAGAGAGCCGTTACAGCCTCGCCTTCCCTGTTGTTCTCGAAATAAATCTCAAGAGGCGTCACATTGGTCACGCAGTCTCCGAAGGTGATGTCCGTGGTCTGCCACTTCTCGTAACCCATGTCCAGCGTATAAGAGAAATCGAACCATTCGTCCAGGGGCGCCGGCGGCAGCTCCAATTCCTCATAACCCTTCACGTAGAGCCAGGCGCAGTTAGACTCCTTATCGCGCCAGATCCAGAATTCCTGCAGCGGCTTGTGGCCGAACTGCTTGACGTAAAGGATGGCTTCGTGAGGACCCTCGCCGGTGACATAGAGCCTGCAGGAGAAAGTGAACTTCTTCTCCGCCGGAACGAAGACCGGCAAAAGCGTGCCGCTATATCCGCCGCAGTCGTAATAACGTAGGGCGTACTGTCCGTCTATCTCCTCCACAAAGGCCCAGAGATTGGAGACGTTCTGTTCCGGATCAAGAGACCAGCCGTCCTGGCCGTTGATATTGCCAACATGGAAATAGGGCTCTTCGAAATCTGCGGTGTAATAGATCCCGCCTCTGGCGCAGGTCACCATGGTGGTGACGCATCCTCCGGCCTCGCTAAAGAATCTGACGAAATAACGATGATAGCCCGGCTCGGGTTCAGAAGTGATCGCCACGTTTACGGTGAAAGACTCCGCCAAAGTTCCCGTGAAGGGAGATACCACTAGCGGCGCGTCGTCCAAAACTTCCGCTTCGAACTGGCAGGCTTCCGCGCCGGAGTTTTTCAAAACAATGTCGCAGGAATCATCCGTTTTCATGGAAACAAAAGAGGGTCCGGTCATGTGCGGCTTGGCTTCGCGCTCCTCCTCGCAGATCAAAAGATTGTCGATGCAGACTCCGGAGACGTAATCGATCTGATCCGCGTTCTTCTGCACGCCGTCGGAACCAAAATTCAGGGTGTGCAGCGTCCGGAAAACTTTTCCGTTGTAAGTCTGCAGAGGCATATCGTCGCCGAATTCATAGCGCTCCCCGTCCATTTCGATATAAGGCACCACCTGCTGGCGGAAGTCCATGGCGTACCTTAAATGATGCCACACGTCGCACTCGTACTGATTCGAGCCCAGACCGCCCGACAGATCGCTTCCCTGCGCCCTGGTGGCTTTGAACAGCGTGTCCCCTTCACTCTTTCTAAAATTCAGGCTGAAGGGAATGTGCTTCCACAATTCGCCGGTCACGTCGAAATTCGCCGCCTGGCTGTCGCTGGGCCAGTAGAAATCGAACTCCACCGCCACGATTAGGTTTGAGGGCGTATCGACGGTGTATTCGTAGCCGTAGTAGCCGCCGGAGCAGATGATCCTGGCCAATTCCCCGTCTATGGCGAAAGGCATGTTGGTGACCACCATGCTGTTGTAAGCCATGCCGTTTCCGATGCTGCCGTCAATAGTTCCGCTTCTGTCCGTGTACCAGCGGTCCTGGCCGCTTATTTCGCCTATTGTCATATACGGCCCGGAGAAATCCTCCTGATAGAAGACCAGCCCGGACTGCACGGACAGCGGGACCTCAATAACCCCGCCCATGCCGCCGTCCACTTTGATAGTGGTGCGGTAATAGAAGTCCACCATGTCGTCCCTGAGCAGCCTGAACTGGAGTTCCTTCTCACCTTCCCCGTCAATGGAGCCTTCCCCGTTGACAGCCTCCACCCAGCCCGGGTCGCCTTCCATGCTCACCACATAGCTGACCTTGTTGGTGCCGGTGTTGCGCACAGTGAAATAAAACTCTTTGGCATCACGATCAATCTGCAATGTCTTAGTGTAGGTCTCCAACTTCGCAACAGGCGGCGCCGGCTTCGAGACCGCCGTAAGCTTGATGTCGTCGATGTTGCCGTAAAGCTCAAAAGACATCCAGTTGGGGATCTTTTTCTGCTGGCTTGAAAAAGCCATCGTAACATTCGTAACGAGGCTCCCGACCTGCCAGGAAATGATATGGTACTTAGCCATATCCAAAGTCACCGCGATCTCGTTGTACTCATACGGTGTCTCATAAGGCAGAATATACCACTTGTTCGCACCGGCTACGAGGTCATAACCGTAAACGCGGAAACTCTCGCCGTTCCAGTTCTTGGTCTCAAAGACCGACGGCGGTCCGTAACTGTGGACCGTTCCGTCGTCAACGCCAAGTTTGAAGTAGCTGTCTATGCCGCCCGCCCCGGCAGTGTCCTCGAAAGGCTGCAGTTTGAAGGACCAAACCAAATACTCCGTATCTTTATCAAAATCCGTCTCGCTCAAATCGAAATTCAATCCGACAAAGTTCGAGCCGCCTTCTAGATGCAAGCCCCTAGAACCGTTCCAGCCTATGCCGTCAGTAACCTCGTTCTTACTGGTATCCGCGTTGTACCTGGGATCCTTGTGCGTCCAGCCGTTCTGGTCAATGACCGAGCCTAATTCATAGCCCTCGCTGGATTCGAAACCGATGCTTAGCAGTTCTTTTTCGTAAGCCGAAGTTAAAAACGCGCTGGAAACCAGTAAAAAGAACAGAGTTTTGAGAAGATTGTTATTCATAATAGACCTCTTCTGGAAGATTAAAACTTTTCGTTAATTATATCAAAACATTCACTGTTCATAACTGATATAAACAATTAGCCAGCACAACCGCGATTGTGCTGGCTAATTTCCGGCAAATAAGCCGTGCCCTTTTAAAGGGCCAGATGAGTCTTCAAGCTCGTCTGTTATTCGGCTTCTTCGTAACGAGACTCCACGCCAATAAGGTCATTGCCTTTGACGGTGAATTTTGACTTGCCGCTGGTGGAATTAACTTTGGCTTTGATAGTTACGGTGCGACCGTTTTCTTTGTCGACAGTCAAAGAGCCTTTATAATTCTTGCCCTTCATAACAAGAGGGATCTCATCGCTTACGAAGTCTTCTTTTTCGTCGCCGAATGTTAATTTGACCGCGCAATTGTACAAATATTTCGGCTCTTCGTTAAAGGCCATTTTTCCGGAAAGCGAACACTTTTTGGGTTCGAAGACAGCCGGTTCCCAAGTCGGGGTCTCTTCGGATTCCTCCGTAGTGGTTTCTCCAGGATTATCCGGGTCGGTCGTTTCCTGTACGGGCTGAGCAGTTGTTTGCACTGACAGGAAAGATACGGCCACTGTTGTGCCGAATTTATACTTCATCGAATTTCCGTAAGGAACGCACTTGATGGAAATGTCCTTGTCTTTGATATAACTGGAAGATTTCTTGCGGAGAAGAGCATATTCCGGGGTCATCTGCCCGCTTCCGTTTGAGCATACGATCCGCACAACCGGTTTAGCCGTGATATTCTTAAGAGCCGTATCGGGCAAGGTGCCCTTTATGGAACTTGAGAATTTTCCTCTCTGAGGACCGCTGCTTTTCGTTGTGGAGGAGGGCTCAAACGAAAAAGCAAATTCGAGGGATGCTCCGTCTGAAACCGTTAATTCCGTGACGGTGTCATCCTTTTTGAACCCGCCGGAAGTTGCCACATTGCACAAGTAATACAGACCCGGGGACACCTTGTCGAAAAGAATTTCGCCTTTGATATCTCCGCTAGCCTGACGAACAAGATCTTTGCATGCAGCATCAGTGAAAATTCCATAGCTGATGCCGGGAATTGGCTCCCCAGTTTCAGAGTTAGTAGTGTTGATCTTAACACTACCAACGCCGGCGAAGGTTGACACGGCCATAAGGGCAGTCAAAAGAACCACGAGATTGATCTTTTTCATTTTTTTCCTCGATGATTAGTTAAATTATTTACCCGCCGAAACGGAAATATATATCTTCTACTTATAAAGTCAAAATCCTCAAAAAAGGCACCACACCCATTTTAGGATTTAGGCTTGTCTAAAATTCTATCAAATCAGTCCCAAAAATCAAAGGGGGGGTAGCAAATCATTCTATCTTTCTTCCAAAATCTTCTGGAAAAGCACCTCGAAACTTTGGGCGCAGAGGTCTGTAGTAAGATTTTGGGCGGTATTGGGCGCATTCTTGGAAAAACTTTTAAGCTTTTCCCCGTCAAGGAGAAAGTCGAGAGCTTCCGCCATTTCTTTCGTTTTAGAGCTGTCGTCCACGACGAAACCGTTGACGCCCGGCGTTACCATTTCAGCACCGCCAGCGTCCTTGGTTGTGATCAAGGGAAGGCCGCAGAGCATGGCCTCGGCTGTCACGTTCGCAAAAGAGTCGTAATGCGTCGGGAAAAGCATAAGATCCGCTCCGCGGTAATATTCCGCAGGGTCGTCAACGCGGGAAAGCCAGACGGCCTTGAATTTGTCCCCTATTTTTCTTTTGAGCGCGCTCCTCAAACCTTTGTCAGGTTTGCCGATGACTACGAGCGCAAAGCAGGAGGGGTCTTTTGTTTTGAGAATCGCTTCGACCGCTTCGGGCAGGCCTTTCCTTTTATAATTGTTGGCGGAGAAAAGCACGATGCGCTTCCTGGGATCTATCGCGTTAGCTTTCGTTAATTTTTGCCTGGCTTCTTCCATGCCTTTATTGTGAAATTCCGTTTGATCGATGCCGTTGTAGATCGTGATTATGCGTTCTTCCGGGAAAGCGTAGTATTTTTTCAGGAGCGCTTTGTCCATTTCGGAAATAGCCACAGCGTACTTGAGATTTTTGGGAT
>JAFYIM010000237.1 GCA_017538635.1 bacterium | reverse complement strand
GTTTTTATACTTCTAAAGAAGTATAATATATAAAAACATACTTCTAAAAAGGTATAGAGGAGTAATTATGAAAAAAATAACGCTTTACCATGGCTCAGCGGAGATAATAGAAAAGCCTGAATTTGGGAAGGGAAAACCCTACAATGATTACGGGCTTGGTTTTTATTGCACAGAGCACCTTGAATTGGCGAAAGAATGGGCTTGTCCTACGCTTCAGAACGGATATGTGAACAAATATGAATTCAATGCAAAGGGACTGACAGTCCTGGATCTTTCTGATGAAAAATATCACTGCTTGAACTGGCTGGCAATTCTTATGGAAAACAGGAGAATGATACTCACAGCTGCTTTGGCCAAGAGAGGACGCGATTATATCCTGGATAATTTTCTGCCTAATTACAAGAGCTACGACATTATAAAAGGCTATAGAGCTGACGATTCTTATTTCGCCTTTGTCAGGGCATTCGTAAACAGCCAAATATCTGTTAGGCAGCTTAGGGCCGCCATGAGCTTAGGGGACCTTGGTGAACAGATCGTTCTTAAATCAAAATTGGCTTTTGAAAGGATCGAATATGCGGGTTCAGAACCCGTTGACGCCTCTATTTATTTTCCAAGGAGAAAAGAAAGGGACAGACTGGCAAAAACTGCGTATCAAAGAGAGTCCTCCGATTTGGACACGGAAGGACTATACATTAGAGACATAATAGCGAGGGGAATAAAAAATGGCGATCAGATCTTACGATGAATTGTATCTGGAAGATGCGATGGCGAATCTCGGCGAGGCTTTCGACTACGCCGTAAATTTTTGCGGTCTGGACATAGATGAGTTCGCAGAAATGTTTATAACAGGAGAATTCGCTGAAAGATTTGCCGCGGGAGAGCCCAAGGTGGTCGCAGGCTTTTCCGGGACAGAACTGGCTATGGAAATAATAAGCTCTTCAGGCATGAAAATCTCTTTACCTGAACCATCAGTCAGAATCAAATATTCAAAGGAATATTGGGTTGGCTGGATCACTGCTTTCTATCAGTGGAGAAGCGGGATTTCCTTTAGAGATATTTTTACTCTTGTTAAGGCTTCTCAAGTTAGGGAAATGTACAATCCTTTCCACGAAGCTGGGGAGGATAATTTCGCAGATGCCTTGGATGAGATGATGAGCAAAAAGAAAGGCTTTCTTAAGCTAGCTTTTCAAAGAAAAAACATCGGTTATTCTCAGAGCCGCTTGGCCAAAATGGCTAATGTGAATCTAAGGACACTTCAGCAATATGAATCTGGAGCCAAAGATTTGAACAAGGCTTCCGCTCAAACAGTTCTCAATTTAGCCTGGGCACTGGGCTGCCGCATGGAAGACCTTCTGTACGGGATCTGAAAATTATATAACTCAACTGCTTAAAAACTATGGATAACAATAAAAAGAAAAAACTTAGTAAGAAATATATTGAGGGGCTTTATGGGATTTGGCGGCCAATTGAAAAGAATTCTAAATCGGATCGGAAATTGTTTTCTGGCCCAAGGAAATCGTTTTACCTTTTTGGCAGCTTCCAAGTAAAAGACCCTGGTATAAATCCTCCTTATCAAATGACAAATGAGGAATTTGATTTTTTCTTAAGAAGCAAAGCTTATAATAGGGCCTGCAGGATATCGGAAGTTTATAGGGATAATCCTTGGGAAGAACCTGAAACGCTCAAAGTTTTTTTTATCGAAGCAAAGAATCAATGGGCTTTTGTTTGCTCTAATAACTCTTCTTTGCCAACAAGACTATACTTTTTTGCAAACCTTATTCTAAAGCTTGGTTTTGTTTTTCTTCTGCTTGTGGCAGGCGTATTTGGATTGTTAATTGTTGTAGCTTGCCTCCTCAAGTTATGCCTGGATTGCGGATTATTCAAATAACCTGAATCAAAAAAATCACTTTGCCGGTTCGATCTTGACGAATTTGGGGCGGTAGCTGGGCCAGTTTTTGATGATCTTTTCCGCGAAGGTGGAGCCTGTTCTTTTGAAGTGCTCCCAGAGGATGGAGAGAAGCTCTTTTTCGTCGGGGCTGTCTTTTTTTACGGTGGAGAGCTCGATGGTCGCTAAGTTGCACTTGAGATCCAGGTCGCCTTTGTTGTCAAGGACGTAGGCGGTGCCGCCGGTCATGCCGGCGCCGAAATTAGAGCCTGTGGGGCCCAAAACGACGACTTTTCCGCCTGTCATGTATTCGCAGCCGTGGTCGCCTACGCCCTCCGCTACAAGGAGCGCTCCGGAGTTCCTGATGGCGAAGCGCTCGCCGACCTGGCCTCTTATGAAGATCTTGCCGCTGGTGGCGCCGTAGCCGATGACGTTGCCGGCGATGAAGTTTTCCTCGGCGCTGTAATTGGCGGCGCCGGGGGAGAGGGTGATTATGCCGCCGGAAAGGCCCTTGCCGAGGAAGTCGTTGGCGGCGCCCTTAAGGTCTAATGTTAGGCCGGAAAGGAGGAAGGCGCCGAAGGATTGCCCGGCGCTGCCTTGGAATTCTATTGTCAGAAGATCGTCCGGGAGATTCTGGTCGCCGTAGCGTTCGCAAAGTTCGCCGGAAAGGCCTGCGCCGATGGCGCGGTCACTGTTGGTGACTTTCCTTACGGTCTTTCTTTGGCTTTTGCCCAAGAAGACGGAATCAAGGAGAGGCAGGAGTTTTTCCCGATCAAAGCTCTTGAAGACGTAAGGAGCGGCTTTTGTTTCCGGGGCTTTTTCAACGAAGAGGATCCTGGAGAGGTCGAGTTTGTTTTCTTTGGTGAGCGCTTCGTCCGCTATGAGAAGGTCTGTTCTGCCGATAGCATCTTTTAGGCTTCTGAGGCCTAGGCTTGCTAAGAGCTCTCTCGTTTCTCTGGCCAGGAGTTCCAGGTAGTTGACGAGGTATTCCGCTTTGCCGCTGAATTTCTGCCTTAAGCATTCGTTCTGGGTGGCGATGCCAACGGGGCAGCTGCCGCAGTGGCACTGGCGGTCGTAAACGCAGCCTAGGACTATGAGAAGGGCGGTGCCGAAACAAAATTCCTCCGCGCCTAAGATAGCGCCTATAACGATGTCCTTGGCGGTTCTGATCTGTCCGTCCACCTGCAGCGTCACGTTGCTTCTCAAGCCGTTCTTAAGAAGCGTTTGCTGGACTTCGGAAAGGCCCAGTTCCCAGGGGATGCCGGCGTGCCTTATGGAGGAGGTGGAGGCGGCGCCTGTGCCGCCGTCGAAACCGGAGACGAGGATCTTGTTGGCTTTGGCTTTGGCGGCGCCGGCGGCTATTGTGCCGATGCCGGCTTCCGAGACGAGTTTCACGGAAATGGTCGTCTTGGGATCGACGTTCCTTAAGTCATAGATAAGTTCCGCCAGGTCCTCGATGGAATAGATGTCGTGGTGGGGAGGCGGGGAGATGAGCGTCATACCTTGCTTGGCGTAGCGAAGCCTTGCTATGAGTTCGTTGACTTTTTCGCCCGGGAGCTGCCCGCCTTCGCCGGGTTTGGCGCCCTGGGCGAGCTTGATCTGCAGGTCCTTGGCGCTCTTGATGTAGCTCGTGGTGACGCCGAAACGACCGGAGGCGATCTGCTTGATGCCGCAGTCCGTATCTTTGCCGATCCTTACGGGATCAAGGCCGCCCTCTCCGCAGTTCGACATGGAGCCGATGAAGTTGAAGGCTTTGGCGATGGCTTCATGGGCTTCCGGAGAAATGGAGCCAAGCGACATGGCTGCGCCGTAGAAGCTTTTCAGGATCTCTTCAACCGGCGTCACTTCCTCTACGGGGATGGCTTTCGTTTTCTTGAATTTCAGAAGATCCCTTAAGGT
>JAFYIM010000236.1 GCA_017538635.1 bacterium | reverse complement strand
GAGGAAGTCAAAGTTTACGGCTTCGCCGATCCGACCGAATACCCTCTCTTCAAACAGAGAATGTCCGTCGAGTATCTCCGCGACATCGCCCACCTCCGTCCCCGCACCAACATCATAGGCGCCATGGAGAGAGTCAGGAACTGCGCCGCCATGGCCATCCATGAATTCTTCCAGAGCCACGGCTTCGTCTGGGTGCACACGCCGCTTATTACGACCGCCGACTGCGAGGGCGCCGGGCAGATGTTCAAGGTCACTACGATGGACCTCAACGCTCTTCCGAGGACCGAAGACGGCGCCATCGACTACAGGGAAGACTTCTTCGGAAAACCTTCGTTTCTGACCGTCTCCGGGCAATTGGACGCCGAGAACTACGCCTGCGCCCTGGGCGACGTCTATACTTTCGGGCCTACCTTCAGGGCTGAGAATTCCAACACGCCGCGCCACCTCGCCGAATTCTGGATGGTGGAGCCGGAAATGGCTTTCGCCGATCTGAATGACAATATGGAGATCGCGGAAGCTTTCGTCAAACACATCGTGAAGACTGTCCTTGAGAAATGCCCCGACGAGATCGCCTTCTTCGACCAGCGCGTGCAGCCCGGCCTGAAGGCTCAGCTGACAGAGATCCTGGGCCAGGAGTTCGAACGCTGCTCCTACACGAAGGCTCTGGAGATTTTGAGCAAGGCGGACCGCAAATGGGAGTTCCCCATCAATTGGGGCGACGATCTGCAGACGGAGCACGAACGTTACCTGACCGAAGAGTATTTCAAGAAGCCCGTTTTCGTCATCGACTGGCCGGCCTCCCTGAAGCCTTTCTACATGAAAGTCAACGAGGACGGCAAGACCGTCCGCGCCATGGACTGCCTGGTCCCCCGTTTCGGCGAGATCATCGGGGGCAGCCAGCGCGAAGAAAACCTTGAAGTCATGGACCGCCGCATCGACGAACTCGGCATGAAGAAAGAAGAGTACTGGTGGTACAGGGACCTCAGGCGCTTCGGCACCGTCCCCCACTCCGGCTTCGGCCTTGGCTTTGAGAGAATAATCCTCTTCGTCACCGGCATCGCCAACATCAGGGACGTCATACCATTCCCCAGGACTCCCAAGAACGCCAACTTCTAAAATGAGCGAAGAAAAAAACATAGTCTGGCACAAGCAGAGCATAGGAAGGCCGGAAAGAGAAGCCAAAAACGGCCACAAAGGCTGCGTTCTCTGGTACACCGGGCTGTCCGGCAGCGGCAAGTCCACGCTGGCCAACGAAGTGGAAAAACGTCTTCTTGATCTTGGCGCGCAGAGCTACCTCCTGGACGGAGACAACGTCCGGCACGGCTTGAACTCTGACCTCGGCTTCACAAAGGAAGACCGTGAGGAGAACATCAGGAGGATCGGCGAAGTAGCGAAACTCTTCGCGGATTCCGGCACGATCGTAGGCGTAGCCTTCATCTCCCCTTACAGGGCGGACAGGAAAAAAGCCAGGGATATCGCGGAGAGATCCGGGCTCGATTTCCTTGAGATCTACGTCAAATGCCCCCTCAGTGTCTGCGAGAAGAGGGACCCGAAGGGACTCTACAAAAAAGCGAGGAGCGGCGAAATTAAGAATTTTACCGGACTCGACGCTCCTTATGAGGAACCGCTTGAATGCGAGCTCACGCTTCTTAGTTCATCAGCTCCGCCGGAAGATCTCGCAGATTCCGTCGTGGAACTTTTAAAGCAAAAACACATTTTGTTGTAAAATAAAGTTGAGGCTCCGCGTTACAAACCCCCGGGCCCGGAACAAAAAAGATGCTCAAGTATTTCAATATTTTAGTTTTGGCGACGCTTCTTGCTTTCTCGCTTGACGGCTGCAAGAAAGAGAAGAAGGAAACGGAAAAAGCCGTCAGCGAAGTTAAAGAAACGAAAGACATGGGCGCCAGGGCGCCGCGCAAAAAGATCAAAGACACGCTCTCCGGCCTGGAGGAGGAAGACCGTGCAGCGGCTCTGAAGCTTCTCAGGGAAGAGCACCGCGAATTGAAGAGCAAGAAGGAGGACGCCGAGGAGGACATTGAGATGACCCCCGGTTTCTTCCCCGTCTCCGACGGAGCCAAACAGCTCATCGACGAAGCCAATCTCCTGCTGCGTCAGGGCGCCGATTCCGACAGCAAGATCGAGGCATTGGAAAACCTGGTCGGCATAGACCATCCCGACATTCTCCCGACTATTGAACTGGCCCTGGACGACGAAGACCCCGTGGTCAGGGAAGTGGCGCTGGACGCCATCATGAACATCAACAGCGAGGAAGTCGTCCCCATAGTTGTGAAAGCCCTTGACGACCCCGAGCCGGATCTGAGGCTCGTCTCCCTCGACGCGCTGATGGACGTCAAAAGCCCAAGCATAAACGACGCCCTTCAGAAAGCCATGAAGGACGAAAGCGAGGAAGTCCGCGAGGGCGTCATGGACCTGCTCTTCATCTCCGAAAACCCCGCGGCGCTCCCCACCATCAAAACGGCCTTCTCGGATTCCAGCCCGGCCATAAGGGAAGGCGCCCTGATGTGCATCGAGGACATAAGGGACAAAGGCGCCGTTGACATTCTTATCTACGACGGCATGCTTTCCAATTACGAAGACGTCAGGGAAGCGAGCAAAGAAGCGCTTGAATTCATCACCGACGAAGAGTTCGAGACTTACGACGAAGCCAAAGCCTGGTGGAACAAGAACCGCGATTCCTTCGAATTCGATTTTTAACGGATGAAGATCTCCATAAGCTATCCTCCCTTGCCAAGCGAACTGGGAGTTCCGCTCCTTGGGCAGAACCGCCAGTTCCAGTATTTTCACAAGCCGACCTACATCTACCCGATGGTGCCGGCCTACGCCGCCAGCCTGTTGAAGCAAAACGGTTACGAAGTCTGTTGGCAGGACGGCATAGCGGAGAAAAAGACTTACGCGGAGTGGGAGAAAGAACTGCTTTCCGTTTCGCCTGACATCGTCGTATTTGAGAGCAAATGTCCCGTCATAGAGAAGCATTGGAAACTTATCGACGCCCTTAAGGAAAAGCTTCCGGAGACCGTTTTCGTTCTGGTCGGAGACCATGTCACAGCCAAGCCTCTGGAGTCTTTTGAAAACTCTGATGTCGACGTTGTCATCGTTGGCGGCGACTACGATTTCCTCCTCCTTGACCTTGCCGACCATTTGTCAAAAGGCTCTCCCCTTCCGCCTGGCTTTTACATTAGCGAAAAAGCCAAAAATATAAAAGCCGAAAACGCTGAGAAGATCGGCGGCGTTTTCTTTACGGG
>JAFYIM010000235.1 GCA_017538635.1 bacterium | reverse complement strand
GGTAGGCTTGGACGACGATGCCGAGAAAGAGGGAGACGTGATCTTCAGAGTTTACGCCGACGACAAACTGGTGGCGGAATCTCCGAAGCTCGGCGACAAATACGAAACCAGGGGCCCCGTTACTTTGAAAGCCGACCTCAAAGGCGCCACAAAATTCGAGCTTGAGATAGACAAGATCGACGGCGAGGAGTGCGACCACGCCGACTGGTGCCAGGCTTTCTTCACAGCCCTTGACGGAGCCAAGATTGAACCTGTGCAGAACGCCGTCGAGCAGCTCGGCATTCTTTCCCCCAAGATTCCGAAAACACCGCGCATCAACGGCCCGAAAATTTTCGGCGTTGGTCCGGATCACCCGATCATCTACCGTCTGCCCGTTTCCGGCGAACGCCCCATGGAGTTCAAGGCTGAGAACCTTCCCGAGGGAACGAGCTTCGACAAAGAGACCGGCATTCTGACAGGCAGCGTGAAGAAAGAGGGCGCCTACACAATAACTTTCACCGCCAAGAACAAACTCGGCGAAACGAAAAGAACTTTGAAGCTCGTGGTGGGGGACAAGATCGCCCTGACTCCGCCCATGGGCTGGAACAGCTGGAACTGCTTCGCCGGCAAAGTCTCCCAAAAGGATATCGAAAAAGCTGCGGAAGCCATGGTAAATTCCGGCCTGGCCGACCACGGCTGGAACTACATAAACATCGACGACTTCTGGCAGAACCGCCCCAGGGAAAAACACGACGACACCCTGATGGGCCCGGAAAGAATGCCTGACGGCACCATCGCTCCCAACAAGCGCTTCCCCGACATGAAAGGCCTGGCGGATTTTGTCCATGCCAAAGGCTTGCGCATCGGCCTCTATTCCTCGCCCGGGCCCGAGACCTGCGGCTGCTGCGTGGGCAGTTGGGAGCATGAAGAGCAGGACGCCAAGACCTACGCCGATTGGGGTTACGATTATCTGAAGTACGACTGGTGCTCCTATTCCAGAGTCGCCACCGGTCAGGGCAAAGAATACTGGACCAAGCCTTACACGGTGATGGGCAAAGCGCTCAAGAATCAGAACCGCGACATTCTCCTTTCCCTCTGCCAGTACGGCTGGGGCGACGTCTCCACCTGGGGCAACGAAGTTTGGGGCAGCTGCTGGCGCACCACCGGCGACATCACGGACACCTGGGACAAAATGTTCGAGATATTGGAAAAGCAGGTTCCTCTGTGGACCTACGGCGGCCCCGATTCCTGGAACGACCCCGACATGCTTATAGTCGGCAAAGTCGGCTGGGGCGACCTCCATCCCACCAGGCTTACCCCTAATGAACAGTACACCCACGTGTCCTTGTGGGCCATACTCTGCTCGCCTTTGCTGATAGGCTGTGACCTCACCGACCTTGACGAATTCACCCTGAGCCTTTTGACCAACGACGAAGTTATCGAAGTGAACCAGGACGAACTGGGCGCCCAGGCCGCCAGGATAAGAGAAGACGAAAAGAGCGAGATCTGGGCCAAGCCCATGTCCGACGGCTCCATCGTCATGGCTTTCTTCAACAAGTCCAAGAGACCCGCAAAACAGACCATAGTCGCCAACCTTGAAAGCCTCGGCCTCACTGGCCACTGGCTCGCCAGGGACCTCTGGCGCCAGCAGGACATCGGCATCTTCTCCAAGACCTATTCCTGCGAAGTTCCCAGCCACGCCACTCAGCTTGTCAGGTTCTTCCCCAAACAAGGCGGCAAACTCAAAGAAGGCTTAACCGACATCAGGAACGTCAAGCCGGATCCCGAAAGCGAAGAAGAAAGCGAGATCCAGTGCCCCGACTGCCCTAAAAACAAAAAGGAATAAAAAATGAAGCAAATCATCATTCTCGCAATTGCCGCCCTCTTAGCCTTCCAGGTCTCGGCTGAGATCAAACTCGGCACGCCCTTCCAGGATCATGCCATCCTCCAGCGCGAAATGCCGGTCCCCGTTTGGGGCACCGCCGGCACCAAGGAAAAACTT
>JAFYIM010000234.1 GCA_017538635.1 bacterium | reverse complement strand
CCACTTCGCTGGATTCTTCTATTTTGGCGTCCTTGAAAGCTTTCTTCCATTCCTGAGGGCCGGCGGCCAGGGAAGTGAGGCCTAGGAGAAAGCATAAAACAAAAAATTTATAATGGTTTTTCATATCTGTTCCTCGCAGATGATTTTTTACCGGTATTTTCTAAGATCTTCTCTATATTTCCTGTCTTTGGCTCTTCTTTCCAACTCTTTGTCCTCCTGCTTTAAAGAGGCCCGCCACTCCGCCATTGCCACAGGATCCTTTTGGGCCTCTTCCGTTAAGGGGAAGAACAAGCGCTTTGACATGTTGTTGCAGAAATCATCATAATTCCAGGCCCATTCGGCGGGATTGAGCATGTGCTGGTAGCTGTTGCGGAAGCCGGAATTGCCTCCCTTCGCGATCTTAAGAAATTCTTTTACCCTGTTGGTCCCGAAAAAGTCCACAATGGCCCTGCTCTGCCTCATGAAATAATAGCAGCGTTTGGGATCGCCCATCCTTGTCGGATTCAAAAGTTCAGCGGGCAGAAGAAGCTCTTTTCCCTTCAAAAGCTCCATCTTCGTTACCTTGTTGAGATCCACGACCGCGTCCAGCTCGGCCGCTTTTGCCCTTAATCCATAGGAGAAAATGTCGGGGACTTCGGAACTATTCTTTTTCATTATAAGCATGGCCTGGTCGAAGGCTATGGAAGCCACAGCAAAGGCCGCGCTCGCGGCCAGGTTGTCCTTTATCTTCGGTGACGCGAAAAGCAGCACCGACTGGCTCTTACTGTCCCAGCAGACGTTGTGCACGGGCGAGAAAGTTTTGCTCGTGGTCTTCAGGGCGTTCCACATCTTCGGTGAGGTGACCAAATATATTTTGGTGTTCACATACTGCCACTTCAGATCTAATTGCAGCCAACTGTTGATATTGCGGTAAGCCGCGTCGCCGGCATTCGCTATTTTAACGACGTTGTAGAATTCCTTGGTGGGGACTTCGTGCGTTTCCGGTATTTTGGGAGGTTTCTTGTCAACTTCCTCAACGGCCGGCTTTTCAGGCTCGGCCGGTTTCTCCGGCTCGGCGGGTTTTTCCGGCTCCGCAGGCTTCTCGGGTTCGGCCGGTTTTTCCTCTTCCGCTTTAGGGGCCTCCTTTTCCGCTGACTGGCCTTCCAGCTCGGCTAAGACTTCCTGCGCGATCTCCAGCATGGTCTGGTTGGCTTTCAGTTCAATTTCCAGGTTCCTGACTTCCTCAAAATCGTCGTCCGGATCCAATTTTTTCAGCTGCTCGTTTATATACGCGATCTCTTCGCTGTAATGCTGAATGTTTTCCTTGGCTCTTTTTAGCTTGTCATCCCTTTCCCATTCGGCCTCAGTATCAAAAGGAGTTTTCTCTTCCTCGACTTTCTTTTCCTCAACATTCGTCTCCTCGACCTTCTCTTCCTTTACGGGCTCGGGATCTTTCACTTCCTTCGCGGGCGTGGGGAGTACGCGGGCGGGGCCGGGAGCCAGGCTTATGGCGAAATAATAAACGACCACATCGCCCGAACCTTCTTTATACACACCTTCTTTTGAAAAGGCTTTTTCCCAATCTTTCGGACCGGCCGCCCTTACAGCGGCGGCCAAAAACAGCAAGAATAAAAAAAGGCTGTAATATTTGGTCATATTGCGGTCCTCCTTTTTATTCTATTATACGATTTATTTGTAATGCTCGCACCCAAGGCAGCGCTTTTTGATCTTCGCGCTGCGGCGCTTGAAGGCTTCGAAGGTCTCTTTGCTGATCACGTGCTCGACCCTGCAGGCGTCTTTTATCGCCACTTCTTCCGGAACGCCAAGCTCCATGAATACCGCGCTAAGGACTTCGT
Source organism: bacterium (assembly GCA_017538635.1). The sequence goes on along the minus strand of JAFYIM010000234.1, from coordinate 15 downwards.
GGCGCTCGTAGATTT
>JAFYIM010000233.1 GCA_017538635.1 bacterium | reverse complement strand
GGAGAGCGAGCCGTCCTCGATCTTGGCGACGACAGATTCCAGTTCCTCCAGAGCTTTTTCAAAGGAAAGTTTTTTCTCGTTTTCGGACATAATGTTATCTAACGGTTTTAATGGAAAAATTTGCCGAGCAAAGTGCCCAGGAATTCGCTGTCTTTGACCCAGCGCCCCACGTCGTTCAGCATCACGAAGGCGAAGAGCGCTAAGAGGAAGATAAGGCCGATGCGCTGGTACCAAAGCAGGAATTTCTCAGGCAAGGGCTTTCTCCTTATGCCTTCCGCAATGAGAAGCACAACGTGGCCGCCGTCCAGAACAGGCAGCGGCAAAAGATTAAGTACGCCAAGGTTCACGGTGATGAGCAAAACGAAATTCAAGAGCACGTCGAAACCCCTCTGCGCCGCGGCGCCTGTCATCCTCGCGATGCCGACGGGGCCGGAGAGGTTGTTGACTTTTAGGGAGCCCACGAAGAGCAGTTTCAAAGTCTTCAAGGTCTCAGTAACTTTTGTCCAAGCCTTGGCGGGGGACTTCTTCACGGCGGAAAGGAAGGGCTCCCTGACCATTTCGGAAGCCGGCCTAAGCATAACGCCGGCGTGCCCCATGTACTCCACGCGGGAGACCAGAGAAGTTACTAACGTTTCCCTTTTGTACTTGCCGCTCTGCTGCGCTATGGCGACGCAAGCCGTCACGCTGCCAACGCTAACGGCCTCGAAATAATCCTCCTCGGAAAGCTGCAACGGGCGGTCGTTCAAGGCGAGGATCTTCGCGCCTTCCAGCGTCCAGAGCTCTTCCGGAGCGTCGGGGCGCAGGCTGAGTCGGGCCCTGCCGTCCACGTTCACGATGTCGAAGAGCTGGCATTTTTTCTTTTTGCCGATCGCAAGTTCGAAGGTCCTTTCCTCCGGCTGCGGCGCTTCGCTAGCCATACGGGAAGCGGGATAATTGGCGACCGTTACGGTCACGTTGGTGTCCGGCATAGTCCTGATCGTCTGGGAAAGCGTTTCAAAGCTGCATTTGTCGGGAGACAGTCCCTTGATGGACAGGAAGACGTCGCCTTCCTTGAGGGGAGAATCAGAGCATACGACTTTCTCTACCTGAGCGGGAGGAGACATGGCGATGCCGAGCCCAAGGTAGCCTTTTTCCTCGTTGAGGTCGGGCGTCACGGTCAGCGAGATGTTTTCGTTTTCCCTTTGCGTTTCAAGGCTGACGGGCTCGTAAAGGTTCGCCCTTATTTCGTCCACGAAAGCGTTCCAGGTCGTTACTTCCGCGCCGTTCAGTTTCAGGATCTTGTCGCCTGGCTGTATTCCGGCGGCTTCCGCGGGCGAACCGGGAATCACCAGGGATACGATTATGCCGTTGGGGGTTAGCGCGGTCTTCTGTCCGTAGCAGAGAAGCGCTATGGCCAGGGGAATGGCGAAAAACAGGTTCATGAAAGGGCCGGCCAAAATTATGGAGAGCCTTTGCCAAACCGTCTTTGCGTTATAGAAACGATTCTGGGGAACGTGCTTGAAGGCTTCCTTCTCCTCCTCGTCCGGCAGATCGCTCTGACCGGCCATCTGAACGTAGCCGCCCAAGGGAATAATGGAGATGCAGTACGTCGTCTCCTTGCCTTTCCACTGCAGGATGGTCGGGCCGAAGCCTATGGAGAAACGTTCGACATATACGCCGCAAAGCTTGGCCGCGGCGAAATGCCCGAACTCATGAACGCAGACCAGAAGTCCCAAAACTATGCAAAAATATATAAGCGTCAACATCTCTAAACTATTCTCTCCCGAAGCGGTCGGCTTCTAAAATGTCCTCTAGATCAGGATCAACGATATTTTCAGTTTTACTAAGTTTCTTTTCCACGAAGCACGGGATGTCCATGAAGCCGCACTCTCCTCTTAAGAAGCGCGCTACGGCGGTCTCGTTCGCACCGTTCAGAACGGCCGGAAATATTCCGCCTTTTTTAAGAGCTTCATAGGCGAGTTCCAGGCAGGGGAAGTTCTCCAGATCGGGTTTGCCGAACTCTAATTTCCCAATCTCGCTGAGATCAAGCTTGGCGACAGGGGAGGGCAGCCTCTTAGGATACGTCAGGGCGAACTGGATGGCCAGGCGCATGTCGGGGACGGAAAGCTGGGCCAATTGCGCGCCGTCGCAGAATTCCACCAACGAGTGCACGATGGACTGCGGATGGATAACGACGTCGATTTTGTCTGCCGGAACGGAGAAGAGCCTGGAAGCCTCGATCACTTCCAAGCCTTTGTTCATCATGGTGGCGGAGTCCACGGAGATCTTCGGCCCCATTTTCCAGACCGGGTGCGCCAGCGCTTCTCTTGGCGTCACATTTTCTAAGAAAGCTTTGTCCTTTCCCCTGAAAGGTCCGCCGGAAGCTGTGATCAGAAGGCGCGCTACGCTTTCTCTTCCGCTGCCCATGAGGCACTGGAAAATGGCGCTGTGCTCGCTGTCCACGGGAATGATCTCGGCTCCGGTCTTTTTTGCTTCCCTGAAAACAAGTTCTCCTCCTGAGACAAGGACCTCCTTGGTAGCGATGGCGAGGCGTTTGCCCGCCATGACAGCTTTCAGAGCCGTGTCAAGCCCGGCCAGCCCGACGACGCTCAGAACGATCACGTCGGCGCAGTCTCCCAAAGAAGCGACGCCTTCGCTTCCGCATCTGACTTCCAGGCCCGGGAAGGCTTTCTTCAATTCCTCAGCGCCAACGGGATCGTTTACGGCGACAACTCGCGGCGCGAATTCCTTTACCTCCTCACAGAGCAAAGGCGAAAAGTGGCCGCAGGCCAGCGCTTCCACCCGGAAGCGCTCCCTTAGATTTCTGGCGACGTCGAGCGCGGAGCGCCCGATGCTGCCGGTGCAACCTATGACTGCGAGAGTCTGCATCAAGTTAGGAATTGAAACGGTCTGTGAAAGCTTTCAGTTCGGCTGTCAAAGCCGCGCCGTCCTCGGGCGTGTTGGCTTCTACGTAGCACCTTATTATGGGCTCGGTGCCGGAAGGGCGCACGAGGACCCATTCGTTGTTTTCGAAATTGAACTTGAAGCCGTCAAGTTTGTTGCGGGAAACGACCTTGCGGCCGAGGAAAGTTTCGCCTTCCTCTTTGGAAACAGCTTCCAGGATCTTCGCTTTGTTTTCCGGCGTCAGGAAAAGGTCGGTGCGGCCGGTCCAGACGGAACCGATGGCGGCTTTGATCTCTTCCATCGTCTGGCCCAGAGTCTTTCCGGTCACGGCCACGAGCTCGGTGATGAGCAGGCAGGCGAGGATGCCGTCCTTTTCAGGAATGTGCGCGCCGATCGTAAGTCCGCCGCTCTCTTCGCCGCCTAAAAGGACTTTGCCTTCCAGTACGTAAGGCGCGATGTACTTGAAGCCGACAGGAACTTCGATAAGTTCCGCGCCGAGATACTTCGCCAAGCGGTCCAAGTAGCCGGTCGTCGCGACGCTTCTGACGATGGCGCCTTTTAAGCCGCGGTTCTTGGCCAAGTGCCAGGAAACGAGGCACAGCACCTGGTTGGCGTTGTAGAAGGTGCCGTCGGAATCCACGATGCCGAAGCGGTCGGCGTCGCCGTCAGTGCCCAGACCCAGGGCGTAAGGGCCTTCCTTGACCATCTTGATCAGCTCGGGCATATTTTCCGCAGCCGGTTCCGGACGGCGGCCGCCGAAGGAAGGGTTCACCCAGTTGTGCAGAGCCGTCACATCTGTACCGGCTCTTTTCAGCATCTCGTCGAGATATTCCCTGCCCGTTCCGTAGAGAACGTCGCAGGCGACTTTCAGATTGGCTTTCTTTATGGCTTCCAGATCCACGAGTTTCGTCAACTCGGCGAAATAGGGCTCCCTCGGGTCGAGCATAATAATTTTGCCTTCCTTATCAGCGGGAGCGACCGGCTGGTCGATGTGCTGCTCGATGAACTTCGTCACTTCCGTGCCGGCGCCTTCGCCGTGCTCGACGGAGAATTTCAATCCCTGGTACTCGGCGGGGTTGTGGCTGGCGGTGTAGTTGATGGCGCCGTCAAGCCCCATGCTGCGGATGCAGAAAGACAAAACAGGAGTGGGGCAGTCCCTTTCCGTGCAGTAAACGTTGATACCTGCTTTGGCCAGCTGTTTGGCGGTGCGTTCCCTGAACTCTTTGCCTAAGAAACGGGCGTCGCTGCCGACGACTACGCTAAGCTCGGATTTGCCGGTCGAACGCAGGTAGAGAATGATGGCGTCAACGACTCTGGCGGCGTTTTCAAAAGTGAAATCTTCAGCTAAAATGGCCCTCCAGCCGGAGGTCCCGAATTTGATCTTCGCTTTACTCATTGGAATTGAACTCCTTTTTTATCGTAACTAGTAAGTTGGTGTAATCTAGAGTTGTGCGGAATTTCGCGAGCTTGGGATGATTGGCGATGTAGTCGGCCATCGATCTGTCCCTTCTCACGGCGTCCATAAAGGCGACGGAAGCTTCCGTGAAGGCTTCCTTATTGGCTCTCAGAAGCCCGAAATTGAAATAGACGGGAGCGTATTCGCTTTCCTGGGCGATGCCCACCCTGTAGTAGCCTTCCGCTTCCTCAAGTTCGCCTTTCCTTAAGACTATGGAGCCTAGGTTGTCGTAGATGATAGCCATATCCTGGCGGGAAAGGGGAACGAAGCGCGTAGCCGTGAGCGCCGCCCTATAAGCTTTCTCCGCCTTTTTCCTGTCCGGCGGAAGCTTCAAGTTAGAAGCGTGGCCGAGGTAGGCCTGGGCTTTGGCGTAGTCTGGGAACCGTTCGCACAAGGGTTCAAGGATCGCCAGGGCTTTGTCCATTTCATTCTTGCGGAAAAGCTCGATAGCTTCGCCAAGGAGGGAGCCGCCTACGGAATCCAGAAGATCGGAATAAAGGATCTTGCCTTCGGCCTCCGGGAAAAGCAGCAGTCCGGCTTTGGCCTGTTTGATGGCGTTTTCGTTGTCGTTCTCGGCCGACAGGACCAAGGCCAGGTCGAAACGATTCAGGGCGTTGGAGGGACAATCTGTCACAAGTTCCGTCAAAGTTTTCTTTGCCCCAGGAATGTCACCGGACTGCAGCTGGGCATACCCGAGGTTGCGGCGCAGCGCTTCGTTGTCTTTTTCCCTGGCGGCGGCCTGGCTGAGAAGCCGGACGGCTTTCTCGTATTCGCCCTTCATGATGTAGGCGTTGGAAAGTCCGAAAAGCCCGTCCTTGTCCATGGGATACTTTTCAAGATAATTCATGAAAAGATCCCGGGCTTTCTCGGTGTCGCCGGTCTGTATGTAAAGGACGCCTAAGGAATACATGACGCTCTTGGAATCGGGATCCTCTTTCAGAGCGGACTCATAGTGTTCCACGGCCCTTTGATAGTCTGCTTCCTCAATGGCGGCGTTGCCGAAAGTTACGTGCTTCTTGGCGAGCGCGTCTTTCGGAGCAGATAGCGCCAAGTTGGCACACATGAACGCCGCTGCGAAGAGAAAACTGTAATTATAGATACGCATATTATTATTCTATCATAAAATTTCGGTATAATTGGATGAACAAACTGAAAACGGATCCTTATG
>JAFYIM010000232.1 GCA_017538635.1 bacterium | reverse complement strand
GTGCTCCAGGCCGGTCTTATCGATACCGGGATCACGGACGAGGAATTCCTGGACGGCTACGCTGCGCTTTTCGCCGAGTGCCGCGCCGCTCAGCCCAACGCCAGGATCATCGTTATGGGTCTGCCTCCCAGAGGGCTGACGGCTGACGATCCCATGAGAGCGCGCATAGAAAAGATAAACGAAGGCCTGAAGGCTTTTGCCAACGGCGAAAACGTCTTCTATGTTGACTGCAACAAAGAGCTCGTTGACAGCGCCGGCAATTTGCCTTCGGATATTTCTCCAGACCAAATTCACTTCACTGCCAAGGCCTACGATATCTGGGCCAAGGCGCTTCTTGACGTTTTGAAATAAAATATGAAATTAAAACTAGGATTGATTTTTATGTTGACGGCCGTTTCCGCTCTCGCTGGAGATATTCTTTTCACCACCCCGACTCCCAGAGACCTTGACTCCAATTCCTGGTGGAACACTAGGAGAGCGATGAAGCAAAAGGAAATAAAAGAGAAGGGCGACGTGAGAGTCCTCTTCTACGGCGACTCCATCACCGAGCAGTGGGAGATCGAGGGCTGCGGAAAGAAAGTCTGGGACGCGCATTTCGCCGAGGGCCCCTACAAAGCCATCGAGTTCGGCTACGGCGGCGACAGCACCCACCATCTTCTCTATCGTCTTGAGAACGGCGAGATGGACAACCTTGATCCCGACGTTGTGATATTGCAGATAGGGACGAACAACAGCTGGAACCAGCCGGAGTATCCCGCCATGGATTCCGTCCTAGGCGTGAAAGCGGTGCTCGATAAACTGAGAAGCAAATTCTACATTTCGCGAATCGTTTTGTGCGCCATTCCGCCCTGCGGCAGGGACAAGAACGATCCCAGGCGCATAAAGAACGACGCTATCAACGCGGAAATGATCAAGATGGCCGACCACCACACCGTTTTCTGGCTGGATTGGGCGAAGGACTTTGTCAACGAGGAAGGCGTCTTGGACAAGAATTTCTTCCCGGATTACGTGCATCCCAGCGAAGCTGGCTTCCAAAAGTGGTATGAAGAACTGAAACCGATCCTGGACGAATTCCGTTACACAAAAGGGACTCCCGAAACAGCCGCGGCGCAGACCAAGAGCGAGCAGGGCTGGTGGATGCAGCGCATGCGGGAAAGACGCACGCAGATCCTCCAGAAGGAAGACCGCAAGTTCGACCTGGTCATGCTGGGCGACTCCATCACGCACATGTGGGAATGGGACAGCAACGGCAAGACCGTCGCCGACGAATTCTTCTCCAAGTATTCCATCCTGAACTGCGGCTACGGAGGCGACTGGACGCAGAATCTTTTGTGGCGCGTCAGGTACGGCGAACTGGATAACTATGAGGCCAAGCTCATAACGGTTTTGATCGGCACCAATAACCACAAGGCCACCAAGGAGGAAGTGGCGTCTGCCATCAAGCTGATCCTCGATGAGATCAGATTAAGGCAGCCCAAGGCCAAGGTCCTTCTGCACGCCATCTTCCCGTGCAACGAGAAGCCAGACGATCCCATCAGGATAAAAAATGATGAGACTAATGAGCTCATCAAGAAGTTCGCGGACGGCGAGAACGTCATCTGGTTCGACATCAACAAAAAATTGATGAACGAGGACGGGACCATCAGCAAAGACATGTTCCCGGATTATCTCCATCCTTCCCCCAAAGGCTACCGCGTCTGGGCGGAAGAATTGAAACCTTATCTTGAAAAATACTGCGAGGAATGACCATGAAAAAAATCTCTGCTTTTATTTTCGCTGTTATTTTAACTTCCTATACTTTCGGTATGGGAGTGATCCCGGCCATGACGCCCGCTCCGCAGAGCACGGACTCCAATTACTGGTGGTGCGCCAAGCACTATGGGAAACTCAATGAAATAAAGGAGCGCGGCGATGCGCTGGTCGCCTTCTACGGCGATTCTATCACCGAATTGTGGGAGTGGCAGGACCGCGGAAAAGCCTTATGGGACGAACAATTTGTCAACGGACCCTACAAGGGGATCTGCTTCGGTTACAGCGGAGACTGCACGCAGCATCTGATGTGGAGGCTGGACAACGGGGAAATGGAGGGATTGCATCCAAAAGTGGTGGTCTTGCAGATCGGCACCAACAACAGCTGGCTGCATCCCGAATATCCCGCCGCGGACACGATCCTCGCAATCTCTGCCACACTGCAGCAGATCAGGAACAAATTCTCTGATGCCAAGATCATCCTTTGCCCGATACCGCCTTGCGGCGAACTGCCTGACGATCCGAGGAGAATTAAGAACGCCGTCGTCAACAAGGAGATCAAGAAAATGGCTGACGGCAAGGACATTTTCTGGCTCGACTGGTCGCATCCTCTGCTTAAGCCGGACGGCAAAGTGGACCAGACGCTTTTCTACGATTTCGTCCACCCCACCAAGGAAGGTTACGAAAAGTGGTTCCAGGTCCTGAAACCGCTCTTGGACGAATTCCTCGCCCCAAAAAAGGAACCGGAGGCCGTTACTCCCGAGTCCAAGCTTGACGAGGAATGGTGGAGAAAGCGCCTTTTTGAACATCGCGTCAGCATCTGCGCAAACACGAACGAATACTTCGACCTCGTTTTGTGCGGCGACTCCATAACCCACAACTGGGAAGGTTGGGGCAAACCTGTTTTCGAGGAGTATTTCTCCAATTACAAAACCTTGAACCTCGGCTACGGCGGCGACAAGACCCAGCATCTGCTCTGGAGAGTGCAGAACGGCGAACTGGACGGATACAAAGCCAAGCTTGTCGCCGTTATGATCGGCACCAACAATGTTGAGGAT
>JAFYIM010000231.1 GCA_017538635.1 bacterium | reverse complement strand
ATTATATAATTGAAGACGGAAGCATCATAGAGATACGCTTCAACGTTTGATATCTCTCACCCACCACCCCTTAAGCATGCGACGATTTGCTTTAATGCTCATTTTCGCCGCGCTTTGCGCCGCAACCGCCCAGGCTAAGCACGACTGGACCGTGCACCCTGAGCAGGTGAAATGCAAGTTCACATCCAACCTGAAAGGCTGGGTGGTGGGAATGACCGTCATAACGAACTTTACGACCATCCCGCCGAAGGGTATCTATTATCCCGGCATCAAGCAGTTCACGAACCTGGTTGCCCGGGGCGCCAAGCTTGTCTGCTACAACATGTGGGAAGGACCGGAAGTCGGCATGGACGCCGAACTGCCCTTCAACATCAAGAAGAACTCCTGGTATTACAAGGACGAGGACGATCCAACCGTCAGCTATTTCCCGGACAAGAGGAAGTTCAGCTACGCTTATCCCCAGAAGGAATATTCGGAACTCGATTACTGCCTCTTGTACAACGATACGATCTATCCCGTCGCCGTCAGCGCCATAAATTCCAAGCTGATGTACAAATCGACCTTGGCGGAGCCCTTCTCCGAAGGCTTCGACATCGTTGACGACGAGATAAACATGGGCCTTTACTCCATGCAGACCAACAGGTGGTTCATAGGAGACACCGTCGATCTTGCGACCGCCAACAATATCGTCTATAAAGGCGGCGTGTCCCTGACCAACGGCTGCAAGGTAAAAGTCACTTTCAACGCCAAAAGCTGGGCCCTGAACTACAAGATAGTGGACCCCGTGGGGCAATGGGTGGTTCCTGGAAGCTTCCGGGAGCTGGGCGTGAAATGGCTGAAATTGGACGGCAGGGAAATAACGGACGGCATGCAGGGCGACGGCTTTTTGTTCACCAACGACGTTTTGGTGCTGTACAATTACCGCGGCAAGAAGATCGAGTTCAAGGGCGGCCTTGACATCATGAGCCCCTACGGCTCCACCAACATCTTCGAGAGCATGGATCACTCCCTTTGCGGCAAATACGGCTTCTGCAACTTCCTTGGCTACGGCAGAGTGGTCTTCCGCGGGCCGGAGACCGCCCTCGGGCACAGGGACTGCGCCATGCTCCTGAACGAGACGGACAGCTTCAACGCGGACGACATGCCGGAAGTCATAGTTGACAACGAGTACTACATCTCCGCGCCCTTTGAGCTTCTCATTGACGGAAAGAGCGCCATGCTGAACAAGGAAGGTCCGGGCTGGAAATACAAGCACGGCTCCCTATACCTCAACAATTTCCAAGGCACGAACATCTACTGCGACGGGTATCTCAAAGTCTTTTTGGAACCCAACTCCAAAAACACAGTTAGGGATCTCTTCGACTCCGGCTACGGCAACATCCGCTTCTTCGGCAGCGAGAACGCGACTCTCACCGTAGGCTCCTTCGACCACTCTTACGGCGAATTAGCCTTCTCCAACATAACCCTGAACGTTACGAAAGAGGGGGCGGACGCAGAGCTGTCGATCTTCTCCGGAAACATGTACGGAAAAGATTCCGTAATAAACATTTTCCATCATGACGAAAACGACACAGCTATGCTTTACGTCGCCAGCGGCAATATCGCGCTGACGAACTGCATTCTCAACGTTAACGCCAACGACGATCTGGCCGTGATGGCGGACGGCAATCTGCAGCTCGTGGATTCCGCGGTCACAGCGGATGGCACGCTGGAAATAAGCAACGACGCCAGGCTCTTCGATTCGCAAGTGACGGTCGGGAGCGCCGGCGATTATTCCCTGCGCGTCTTCGGGAACCTTTTGTCCTCCGATTCCAGGCTGGACCTCGGCTCCTGCCTCGACGTTTACGGGAACGCTGACATTACGGGAGGCATAGCGACGCTCGCCCCCGACGACTTCGGCGACGCCGTTTCCGTCCAGGGCCTCACGAAAGCTAAAAATGCCGAGTTTAACATCACCGGCAGCGCCTCCTTCCTTACCAACGTATATCTTAACGACTGCGTGTGCGAGATCTTCTCCAAGGAGACCAACGCCTTCCTGTGCGACAATACCATTTCTCTTACCAAAACGAAACTCAAAGCCACCAGCCTGACGCAAGCCGTTGCCTGCAGAGATTTCCAGGCCAACAATTGCTACATCTTAGCCGAAACTATAAGAAGCGGATTCGGCGTCGTGGCGGAGACCGTGACGCTGAAAGGCCGGGAAGGCGAAATCATTGGATGCGTGAAATGCGATGAATTCCTGATGGAGTCCGGCAATTTCACCGCCAGCGGCGACGTTGCGCTGGAAGCTGATTCGAGCGTCGAATTCCGGGGCGGCAACGCGACTCTTACCGGCTTTATTGAAGCGATATCCTGCCACTTCAACGTGATCCTGGCTGACGGCAGCGAGGAAGACCT
>JAFYIM010000230.1 GCA_017538635.1 bacterium | reverse complement strand
TCGACGTGTATGCGGGAGCGGGCCTGGCAAGGGAAAAAGTCAGGACAAAATTAGGTCTGGAGGAAGAAGAGGAAAAGGAAAAACCGAAAAGGAGGAGAAGTGCGGCAATTAAGGAAAAAGAAAGCGGAGTGTGAGCTGGATATGGCGCCCATGATCGACATGGTCTTTCTGCTTCTCATTTTCTTCATGTGCAGCGCCACCATGCAGAACCTTTCCACGCCGGAAGAGCTGGAGCTTCCGGAAGTAAAGAACTTCGGCAAAAGGGAAGGCGAGGAAGCTTTCTGCGCGCTGACGATCCTAAGGGATGAGAGCTGCCTTGTCAACGGGAGAAAAGTTGAAATAGAGGAAGCAAAATTCGAGCTGGAAGCTTTCGCGAAGACGACGCCCAAAGGCACGGTGCTTTTAAGGATCGACAGAAGAAGCAAGAGCCAGGTCACGAAAAAATTCGTGAAGCTCTGCGCGGAAGCAGGCTTGGCGAAAATAATCTTTTCCGTCTATGAGGAGAGCTGATGAGGATCAAGAAAAAAGAAACCGGCAAGATAAGCTTTCCCATTTCCTCCATGATAGACTGCACGTTTCTGCTCTTGATCTATTTCATGTCCGCCTGCTCTTTGAACAAAACGGAAGGGGACCTGGGGTTTTCTTTGCCAGGGGAAGGAAGGGATGTGGAAGCGGTCGTTATGCCGGACGAGCAGGTCATAGAAGTTGACGAGGAGGGAGCGGTCGTTTTGAACGGACAGACGCTTGTCCCGGCAAAAAGCCGGAATTTGGATGAACTCTCGGAAACGCTTCTGCGCTTCCAGGCGGCCTCCAGGGGCGCGAAGATCCCCGCTCTCATCTCCATTTCCGCCGCGGACGACGCGCTGCACGAAAGGATCGCGCTGGTTCTTGACTGCTGCCACAAGGCCGGGCTAACCAACGTAACTTTCAATTGCTCGGATGAAGATTGATTTTTCGCGCTACGGGACCCTAATCATCAGCATAGGGATCCATCTGGCTCTGTTTTTGATCGCCGGCGGCGTGGTGGTCTATCGGGCGGTGCGGCCGCCGAAGCCGTTTTTTACAGCCCAGGCGGCCGGGCCGAAATTGAAGGCTAGGGAATTGAAGCACAGGCTGCAGTGCAAGAAGGCGGCCTCGTATGGGCAGAGCATGGCGAAGAATCTGAAGCTCGCCGCCAAATGCGACGCGGGAAGCCTTGCGCTTCCGGAGCCGGAAATAGTAAAGCCGGATGTCAAAAGGGAAAGCGAAGGATTAAGCCTTAGCGACAGCCTCTCTTTTTCTTTGGGAAACAGCGGATTGGGGAAGGCTCCGAAAGGCGGCGACGGTTGGGGAGAGATAGAGTTTCTGGGGCAGAGGATCGCGGCCCGGTCGATCGTCATCCTGGTGGACTCCTCCTCTTCTATCGTTCAGAAGGGCGTATTCGAAGCGGTCAGGAAAGAAGCGGAGAAAACCGTCGAGCTCTTCCACCCGGACACGCTCTTCAACGTCGTTTTGTTCACCGACGGCAAATTTCCTTTCAAAACGAACCTCTGCTTCGCCACCAAGAGCGCCAAAAGGGAACTCTCCGATTGGCTAGCAAAGGAGATGAAAGTCAACCGCGGCAACGACCCCAACACCAGCGGCTCGACTCCCATAAAAGCGCTGGAGTTCGCCCTGAATCTGAAGCCTGACGCGGTTATTCTTATAAGCGACGATCCGCCGTACCTGCAGGGGGAAGACGAAATTGTCCACGAAAGAAGGATAATGGCCCTGATCGACGCAAGCCGAAGGGAGAAAGCCACGCAGATAAACGCTATTGCCTACAGGCCTATGAGAGACGGGAGCGCAAAAAGAAGGGAAAAAGCGGAGAGAGGGTGCGCTTTTTTAAAAAGAGTGGCCTCCCACGGGAAAGGGGAATTCAGGGAAGTTGAATAGGGCTCAGTATTTTTTGACGAGCGTCAGGATGTTCATGTCGTTGCGGCGTTCATAATGCACTTCGTCGCACATTTCCTTGACGAGGAAAACGCCCAGGCCGCCTATGGGGCGGTCTTCCGCGGCCTGCTCGATATTGGGATCTTCTTTTTGCAGCGGGTCGTAGGGGAAGCCGCTGTCGGCAAAGGAAATTGAAGCTTTGTGGGCGTCGGCCTTGATGTTTACGACGGCGGAGCCTTGCTTTCCCTCGTAGGCGTAGCTGGCGATGTTGACGAAGATCTCCTCAACGGCTACGGCCAATTGCATCCTGGCGTCCTCCGGGCAGCCGGCGGAGAGGAGATGGGTGTCCAGTTGTTCCAGAACTTCGGGAAGTTTTTGCGTTTCGGCCGGGAATTGCAGGGTAACAGCGACGTTCATAAACAAAATCCTTTTTTATCCTAGGTAACGAAGGAAAAGCATGGTTATATCATCGGACTGCGGGGCGCCGTCGGCGAAAGCCAGCACATCGTCTTTCAGTTCGTTCAGAACACAGTCGGGGGGAGCGGAACGCATGATCGGACCGTCCATGAGAGAGATGAGCCTGTCGTCCCCGTAAAGGGCGTTGCTTTTGTTCATGGCTTCCGTCACGCCGTCGGTGTAGAGGAGCAATCCGTCGCCTTTTTCCAAAAGCACGGTCTGTCTTTCGTAGGTCACGCCGTCCATTCCGCCTATTACGAAGCCGTTCTCCACGGGGAGCCAGAGGGCGCTGCCGTCGCTTTTCCTGAGAACGGGCGCGTTGTGGCCGGCGTTCACGTAAACCACCATGCCGGTGTCCATGTTCAGAACGCCGGCGAAGACGGTCACGAACATGCAGGCGTCGTTGCCTTCGCAAACGCTGTCGTTCACTTCCGAAACGATTTGGTCGAGGGTCCGCCCTTTGTTGGAGAGCAGGCTGGATTTAAGCTGGGTCTTGGCTTTCATCATGAACATGGCGGCGGGAATGCCTTTGCCGGAGACGTCGGCTATAAGGAAGGCGAGGCGGGAGGCATCCAGCTGGAAGAAATCGTAAAAGTCGCCGCCGACTTCCTTGGCGGGCTCCATGGAGGCGAAGATCTCATAGCGGGGGTCCGGGTGGAGCTGCGGCAGCGCGGACATCTGAACGGCTTTGGCGAACTCCAGTTCGGAATTCAGCCTGGTCTTTTCCGCGGCGATGGCGCCTTTCAGCGTATCGACCATGGCGTTGATGCCGCCGGAGAGTTTCCGGAATTCCTCGGAATTATCCTCCTCGACTTTTTCGTCAAGGCGTCCGGCTGTGATCTTTCCCAAAGAAACGTTGATGCGGTCGATGCCGTCTATCACGATCGTCTGCACGAGCTTTGAGACGGAAAGGAAGACGACCACCATCAAGACCAGGGCGGAAATAACGAGCTGCAAGGCGATGCTGTTTCGTTTTTTCGTCACTTCGTAATCCGGCATGACGCCAACTAATGTGAGTTCACCGCTCTGGGCGTATAAACCGAAGGTTTTCACACCGTCGATCTCTGTGTCGAAAGAGCCTTCGCCCTGGCGGATGTAGGCAATAAGCTCTTGGTCCAGGCCAATGGAGGTAAGAGTTCGTCCTTCGTAGTCAACTCTGGCGGCGCCTATGATCTTTTCGCCGCGCAATATCATTATTTCGCCGGAGACGCCGACGCGCAGTCCCGGGGAAAGCGTTGCCAGGCTGTTGCTCTCCATGGCTTTTTCCAGGAAGCCGACGGAGGTTCCCAGCTGCACGATGCCCTCGTCGTCAAGCCTGGC
>JAFYIM010000017.1 GCA_017538635.1 bacterium | reverse complement strand
GGTCTTGTCGGTCCTCAGATACATCTTCACCATGGCGTGCTCGGTGTCGTGGCAGAAATACTTGAAGCCGCCCTGCTTCACGCGGTCGTAGATGGCGAAGAAGTTGTTGGGGCCGCTGTCCGTCATGGTCAGAGGACCGTCGGTGTTGCCCAGGAAATTGTTGATGATGGTGTAGTCCGCCAGGTTGGTGGGGTCAAGGACCACGGGATAGGTGCGGTTCCTGCTGCCGTCGGGATTGCGGCCCACCGCCTTCATGTAGGTCTCTTCCGTGAAGCCGTCCCTGGCCATCTGCCAGAGCGTTCTCCAGGCGTCCATGTTGCCGCTGTTGACGGTGGCGACGTAGCCGTCCGGCTTGATGACGTCGTAGTCTTCCTTGTCGCCGCCGAAGTACGTTTCGGCGAAGTGTTCCTCAGCCCTTTCCTGGAACTGGTAGAGGCCCCAGTAATGGCCGTTCAGCAGCAGGTGGAAATATCTGCTCCTGGTGTACGGTTCGCCCATCTCGCGCTGCATGTCGCGGGCGAAGACATCGCGGCACATGATGCTTTCCCTGGCGTCGTTGCCGCCTTCGCAGCTCCAGGAATAGTTCTGGGCGGTCCTCAAGTCAACTTTGTCGAATTCCGGGGCGCCTTCGGAGCCGAAGAGCGGATACTCAAGCTTGGAATCGCCGTACTCGCGGCGGAAGAAAAGACGCCAGGAGTGCTTGGCGTTGCCGGAGCTTCTGCTGGCGCCGCCTCTGATCCTAAGACCGCAGTTGACAGAAAAGCCCGGCGTTTCGTCGTGCGTCAGATAGTTAAGCTGGGCGAAGCGCTCCCAGTTGCGGCCGTCCTGCCAGGGGTTGACGTAGATGCCGGTACTAGAGTTGAAGAGATTGCCGGGAGAAACGACTATTGAGAGCATGGGGATCTGTTCGAAAGCATCCCTCATCAGACCACCGTAGCGGGCGGACTGGGTTATCTTCGTGTCCATGCCGTAGTCGAACTTTTGGTTGTTGATGGAACCACTTGGCCACTGAGTGCCGGGTCTGACGCCGCTTGGCTGGCTGATAACGTCGTCAAGGAACACGTAAGTCTTGGCGGTCGCCCTCGGCCTGTAAGCGCCGGTTTTGAAAACGCCCACTCTCAGGACCGTGGTCTCGTCGATGCGAAGAGGAGCGGTGTAGGTCCTGCCGTTGGAAGTCGTGGGCTCCGTAGCGTCCAGGGTGTAGCGGATCGTTACGCCCTCGTCGGGAGAGGAGATCGTCAAATCAAAAGAGTCCTCGTAAAAACCGGAGTCATGGCTGAAGACGGGCGGCTGCAAAAATTCCTCGTAGGCTTCGCCGTTGACGCGCCCGGGCGTAGGATTCGTGAAATATCCTCTCTCCTTGAACTGCATGCTCTCGACGCCCTTGCCTCTCAATTCGGCGTCCATCAGGAAGTCGGAGCTGGTGGTGGTGTCGTTGAGGCCGTGGATGCACAAAACGTTCTTGCCCTTCCTGAGAAGGTTGACGTAATCGGTGATGTCCACATCCTCGAACTTCAAAATATTGTATTCGTTGTGATAGGTGGGCGAACAGGATTCCCAGCTGACGGTGGGCGGAGCGTTCACTCTCGCAATTTCCACGCCGTTAAGGTAAGCGACGAAGCCGTCGTCGTAGAGCATCCTCAGAACAAGCTTCTGGAAGTTCGGCGTGTCGGCGATATTGAAAGGCATGCGGATGTAGCAGGTGCCGTTCTTGCCGTACATGTCGTCCATAACGTCGATGCCGATGTAATCGGAAACATCTGTTGAGCCGCCCGGGCTCTTCTCAAAACCTACGCCGGAATTGCCGCTCCTCCAGGAAGAGTCGTCGAAAGTCGATCTGTACCAGCTTAGATCAAGGCTGTCGTTGGTGGGAACAAGCGCACGGCAATATGAATTGGTGGAGCGCAGAATAATTTCCTGGGTGGCAGTGACGCAGCCGTCGCCGTATGAGACGTCCTCGTACTGCAAGGGGAACTTCGGCTTGTATTCGCTTGCGACCTGCCCTTCGCTGTCATAGAGGCCTAAGTATTCGCCGCTGGCGGAGAGCTTGAAGCCGGTGTGCATTTCCTGCCCGGGCTGAGAGATCTCCCTGTCCGAACACCAGACGAGCATGTAAGTTCCGGCCACAAAGTTGGTGGCGGGGAATTCCCATTTCCTAGGCTTAGTCTCGTTGTCCGTCAGGCTCCAGCCGTCCAGTGAGAACGTTTCCCCGTCGTTGTAGAGCTCGACCCAGTCGGAGCTTTCGCCGAAAGAGTCTTTGATCGTCCCCTTGTTGGAAGCCATGAATTCCGTGATCCTGACGGCGGAGAGAGAAAGGGCCGTCAAAAGCGTTGCACAAAAGATAATGCTTTTCATAGTTGTTACTGACGTTTATCTGCCGTTAATAATAAGATTTCTAATGTCCTTGTGGATGACGTAATAACCGTTGCTGAGTACTGCCTGGCCCATCAGCGCGTCTTCCGTGGCGTTGAAAAGTTCGTTCATCGTCCCGCCTTCCTTCAGGGCCGCGGCCGGCACAATGAGGTCGAGGCCGCCGTCTAGGTTTTCCTGGAGACGGAAAAGGTCCCGAAAAGATTTCAGCTTCACCTTCGAGGTGTCAAGACGGAACTTCAGCGTACCGTCGCCTTCCGGCATCGTGATGACACCCGCGCAGTCGAAGCCCGGACCGCACTTTAAGAACTCCTTGCCGCTCTCAATAACATCGGCAACTTTTGAGATCAAGCCAAGGTTGATGCCGGCATTACGCTGCTGCTTTAATCCGGCCGCGGCCGTCCTGACCTCGTTCAGCTTTTCGATGTTGCAGTTCTTGAGCTGAAGCTTGAGATCGACGGGCAGCGTGCGCTCCTCAATTTCCGCTTCGGAATTGAGGTCGATAGTTATGTTGTGCAGCTTGTTGCTGACGCTGCCGTTCAAGTAAAGCTTGCCGTTCTTGGCGTTGAAGCCTTTGCCTCGCACGTTCTCTAGGTCGCCGGTGAAGCAGTAGGCTCTGACGTTCTCGTTTATCACGCGGCTCGAACCCTGCAGGACGAAATTGGTGAAACTTCCGGCGGCGGACTGCAACCCGTTGGCGCAAAGCTTAAAGGTCGCTTCCCTGCCGCCTAAGGGGATCTTCATCTCGCCTATTATGTCGCTTAGCTCGCAGTTATAGGAGAGCCATTCGTATTCCGGGAAAACTTCGCCAAGTTTTTCGGCTTCAATGGAACCGCCCGGGATCCTGAAAGTCGCCCTGACGCAGGCGTCCCAGCCAAGGCTGGCCTTGAGGTCGATGTTTTTTATGATGTTGCCGGGCGCTTTAACGACGGTCTTGCCTTCGCCTTTGCAGTAGAAAGTCTTGTCCTTCAGGGAAGGGCAGTGGTAAATGGCAAAGTCGGACTGCAAAACAATGTTGGTCAGTATAGGCCTCAGATTCGCCAGTTCTTTTTCGGAGAGCGTCCTCGTCATCAGCTCATAGCCGTCGAACTCCACCATGCAGTCCGATTTGAAATATCCCCTTTCGTAATATCTCACCGCTTCTTCGCCCACGGGGGAACGTTTGAAGAAACTCCTTATCTCCCGCTCGGCCAGGCGCCCGTTGATGTAGGGAAGCAAAGCAAGGATAACAAGCAGAACGACGATAGCCACCTTGATCAGTTTTTTAGTCATCTCCGCCTCCTATCATTAAACTTTCAAAACTTTCCTCGTCCAGGAAAAAGCGGACGAGCCGGGAGAAAAAGCGGTCTTTCGTTTCAAACTCGATCTTTCTGCCGGCCAAGTCTCCCAGAGAGCCAGTTCCCTCCAGGATCTCGCAGCGGAGATCTTTCTGAGAGCCGCCCCTGATGACTGGCTTAGATTCCACTTTCACGACAAGATTGGAGAGCGCTCCTTCCCCGAAACTCACCAGGGCGACGCTAAGATTTCCGGAAGTCAGTTCATCTTCCGACGTTTCGGAAACGTATTTCAATCCGGATATGGAAAGACCCGGCCAAACGGAAAAAGCGCCGGCCGTCAATTCGGCGCCGGGCCCGTTGTCCCTGAGCCAGAAATTGCTGACGCAAAAAGTTACGCCTTCCGTTTCCAACACCTTGTCGTAGAGCCTAAGATAGCGTTCCCTTAGCCCTGAAAACCTGTTGGTGCGCCATTCCTCGCCCGTAACCTGCCACTCCGGACCTCTGAGCGTGATAACGGTGTGCTCGGCGCTTTTGATGAAATGCATGGGCCCGTGCGTGACGTCTATATTCAGGCTGAGGTCGTAATCCCGGAAAAAATCCACGGCCTCAGGAGCAAGACCCATGGACGAGATCGTCGACGAGAGCGGCTCGTCCAGCGTAAGCGAAGAGGAAAGGAAGCCGCTTTCAACGTTAAACGGCCTCGGGTTAATCCCGAGTTCATAACAGGCGTTCCTGTAGCGCTCCTCGATCCCGGAAACGCTCATTTTGCCCAAAAGATAGGGGCAAAGGGCTATTAGAAGGACTATTAGCGCTATGAGGAGATATTTCATCATTGTTAAAGCTCCTAAAAAAGTAAACAATTAACCATTATCTATTTATTTTAGCATAAATAAGAAAACGGCCTCAAGGGCGAAAAAGCCGGGAAAACAAGGACTATTCAGCCTGGGGGAACCAGCGCAGATCCTGGGCTTCCTGGCCCAGGGCGGTGGAGGGGCAGCGCCTGATCAGAGTCTCGTAGAATTTTCGGGAAGTTTCGAGGTCCCTGTTCTCGGTCCAGCGGCCGGCTTCCAATAAAAGCTCGGCGAGAGCATCCGAGTCGTCCGGCAGCAGTTCGACCGCCAGCCAGACCTGGCTCACAGCGTTGTCAAGGCACATTTGCCTAGCCGGAATGCGCTTGGCGTGCAGATTCACTCTCCTCTCCTCGTCTTCACTGACGGGCGCCAGTCTGCTCTGAGAGCGGTCGCGGAGGAAATATGAGCGCGGCTCTCTGCCTTCGCTTGAGAACCAGTCCGGAGCGTTCTCGGTCGCAAAGAGCGGCTCCCCGCCGTAGTAGATGCCCCTGGCGGCGTCGCCGATGGCCAAGCCTCTTTCGGAGGCGGGAAGAGTCGTGTTTTTGCCGATGGCCAGAGAGGCCATGATCTGGTCGGCGTTGGCTTTGGCCAGGCGCGGGAAATACAGCGAAGCGTCCTTCAGGTCGCCTTCCCTCGCCAGGCGGCGGGCCAAGAGATATTTCAGTCTCGGCGTGTTGATGTCGTCTTTGGGACTCTCAAGTTCTCTTTCCTTGATGTAGTGCTCAAGCTCTTTTATGGTCATGACCTGCTCGGCGATGTAGGAGGCTTCCTGCCAGTCATCGACGGCAAGGGAAAGCTTCAGGGCTTCCTTGTAGCGCTGGTCTGAGAGGTAGAGGAAACTTAGTTCGCGCCCGATGGCGTTCCTCAGTTCGGGCGTCATGTTGGGGAAGCTGAAGAAGAGCGTCGCAAGGTCGCTTTCCGCCTCGGCGCGCTTTCCGTCGGAGAGTTTCTTTTTCGCCATGATCCAGCCCGCGAACGGCGACATATACCTTGCGCTCTTAATGGCGTCCTCTATTAGCCCGTTGTCGCCTATCCTGTAGGCCGCGACCGCGGCAAGGTCCGCCACGTCCTCAAGGCGCCCTTCTTTCTTCAGGGCTTTGAGCCAGTTTGCGATCGCCTCCATGTCTACGATGTCGAGCGTACCTAAGCGCAGATTGGAATAAAGCGTCGCGGCGTGCCAGGTCGTCATTTTCGCGACCGCCTGGCTCTTGGCGGCGATCTCAAGGTCAAATCCTTCGCTCTTCATGATGAGGTTGGCGATATTGTGTATCATTTCCTCCCTTCTGAAACCGAGAAGGTTCAGGGCGAAGTAGCAGTTCATGGCCTGGGGATAATTGGTCACGGCGGCGTAGCTCGAGGCTTCGCATCTTAACAAGCAGGCGGCAAGCTTCGGATCGAATTGCGTCTTCTTCTGCAATTCCTTCCTTATCTCCTCCAGTTCCCTGATGGTCCTGTAGGGATCGCTTTCGGAATACGAGTCGGCCGTCAGCGTCCGCGCCCAGTTCTCGCAGTAGATCTTCTTGTTGGCGGGCAGCGCTTTCACCCTGTCCCAAAGTTCCCTGGCGGTCCCGGGATCGTCACGGTAGTAATACTGCAATCCCTCCAAAAAGAAGCGGAACTCCTCCGGCATATCGTCTGGAAACTCCATGAGCTCCTTGACGGGCTTCTCGGGCTGGTCGTAGAGGCCGTAGCGCGCCCAGTATCGGCGGTTATTGTAGTCGTCCCTGGCGTGCGTTAAATCAAGGAAGGCGTTC
>JAFYIM010000229.1 GCA_017538635.1 bacterium | reverse complement strand
TGTTCGTCAGGAAATCCCTGATCTTATCGGCTTCGGAACGAATGACGTTGTGGTTTATGGAGGAGACGGTCGTGTTCTCAAGAAGCGAATTCATTTCCGAGAGCGCGTACTGCTGGCGCCAGTCGACCACGTTCATGTATTTCTCGAAGCTTTCCTGGGCGCTTTTCAGAAGCGTCAGCTTTTCCGTCAGCTGCTGCAATCCGTCTATTATGCTGGGCGTGGGCGTTTTCTGCCTTATGGCGGTCAAGGAAGCCACAAGGTCGGAATACTGCTTGACGACTTTTTTCAGCTCGGATTGAATTTTCTGGTTGTTCTCCCTTTCCGAGGAACTGTAGGCGTACATCTTTTTCAGAAGCGCCTTGAGGTTCTTTATGGAATTGTTGAGGCTGTAGGTGGAGTCGATCTTAACGTCCTTCCTGTCTTTGGAAATGATGGTGTGCTTGCTGGCCTGTATAGCCAGGGCGTCCAGGGCGTCCACCGCCGCTCTCAAAACGGAATCGTAAGTCTCGGCGTTCTTTGGCGCGATCTCGGCAAGCTTGACTTTCTGCTGGCCCCCGGTCCTCGGCTTGGTGTCGAATTCCAAGTCATAGCTGGCCATCACTTCCCTGATGACGTTGTTTTCCAAAGCCATCTTCCTTAACGTTTCGTCCCCGCTCAAAGCGAGATTATAGAGGGCGAACGTCCAGTATTTCTTGGCGTCGTTGGCAAGCGTGTCAGGTCCGTTCTGGCAATTGGCGAAGAAGCGCAGCGTGTTCTCCCATTCCTCGGCTGTGTAGAGGATCATGCCGTACATGAAGTTGAATTCGGGATTCGAGCCGTAGGCTTCCATGCAGCGTTCGAAGAAGGTCCGCGCCTCCGCGTAATTTTTGGCGGCGTAAAGTTCCTTTGCCTTGAAGAAATAACATTCCATCAGACGCTTCCTGTCGATGATGGGATGCATCGGGCGCATAGCGAGGTACTTCTGGTAATACGAGAGCGCCAGACTCAGATCCTGGTTCTCGTAGGCGGCGTCGCCCAAAGCGGCGTAGCATTCCTCAAGCTTGTCGGCCATGGCGACCTTGACGGAAGGATCTTCCTGGATCGCCATCTCGATCTTGGTCAAAGCCGCATGATAACTCTTGTTTTGGAAGAGCTCGTTGGCCTGCGTCGTGAAGAGCCTGGCGCTGCACTCCCTTCTGAGTTTCTGAACGACTTCCTTGACCTTCTCGTATTCCTTCGTCTGGGAGTAGCCTCGCTCCAAGAGGTCTATCATCTGCACGACAGCCAGCTCGTTGCCGAGCGCCTGCGTACCCAAAATTTCTTTGACCTGCTGCTGAGCCCTGATCTCGTTGATCTGGGCGCCTGTCTTGTTCAGGGATTCGTCGACGCCGACCGAGGCGGAGGTTCCGCCGTATTCGTTCCTGATCTTCAGATAGATGTTGTAGGCTTCCTCGTAGCGCTGCGCGATCTCAGCGTCCTGGGCCGCCTTCTTCAAGGCCTTGGCGTCCTCTTCCCTAAGAGCATTGGCATGCTCGCGGCAAGCGTTGATCCTCGGCTGGTAAATATCCATCGCCTCGGGATACTTGCTGGTCAGCTGGTTGAGATGCGTGTTCATCTCGTTCCACTGGTGCGCGTTCTTGAAGTTCTCAGCCAGATCCATCTCTTTCTGTGATTCCTCGCGCGTCAGATCGATGACTTTCTGTTTGGCCGGCTGGAAGAGCGTCGAGCTAGGATAGTTCGCCATGAGCTGCCTTAGCTTTTCTATGGCGGCGTCGAATTGATTGAGTTCGCAGAACTTATTCGCGTCGTCCATCAGCTTCTTGGAGCGCATCTCGATAAGGAAAGGATCGCTCGCTTTTTCAAGGGCCGTCAGACGTTCCTTGACTTTGGAATTCGGGAAGACCGTCTGGATGTTCTCTATGATCTTCTGGCACTTGGCGTAGTCCTCTTTCCTGAAGGCGTCTTCCGCTGCCCGCGCTATGTCGTCGGACACCTCGTTTTCCATAATTTCAAAAACACTGTGCTCAGCCCTGTTCGCCTCCAGGGGAATGGTATCCTTGGTCATCGGCATGCCTTTCAGGTCCGCTTCGTACAAAAAGCCCTTCTGGTCGATCCAGAAAGTCTTGTTGCCGGTGATACCGTAAGTTTCCGGCGTGGCGCAGAGCTCGAAGCCGTCCTCGTCGGCGCGCTGTACCGTAAGCAAATATCCCCTGCGCAAAGGCTGCTCGGCCAATTCCCTCAAAGTCGCTTCCCTGTAAGGAATGGTCTCGAGCTGCTCGAACGTCGCGTACTCGCCGTCCAAGTCGTTGTTGACGTCTATTACGATGGCGTTCCTGACGTAGATCTGGGCCGTGACGATATTGTTCAAAAGCCTGCTGATGTAAGCTTCGTTCCTGGCGATGCGGTTCTTGTTCATGTCCTGCCAGAGGAAGGAGCCGAAGACGCCGCCCAAAGCGATCCACCAGATAAGGGAGACGATGAGGCCGCCCCAGGCGTAGCGTTTCGACGCGGCGTTGAGACCGCGCTTGGCAAGCGCCACGATGCCCAGGATGAAGCCGACGAGCTGTCCGCAGAGAAGGATCAAAGGACCGCAGCAGCCGAAGATCAAAGACAGTCTGGCCGTGGTGTCGATCTGTTCTTCAGGAGAGCCCTCTCCGTAAGGCATCGCGTTGACAGCAGCCGTCCCCTGGGAAGGAATCACTTCCTGACGCGGAAGCACCTGCTCCGGCACCAGCTCGCCTTCCACTTTCGGGGCGGGCTGATTTTCAGCCTGCTGGAAGACGACCTCACCTTTTTCGTCGTTCTCTATAAGATCGGTGTTGATTACAAGCAGCGTGCAGTCCCCCGCTTTCAAGCGGCTGCCGATCCTGAGCTGCCCTGTCGCCGCCGGCTTTCCGTCCAACACAAAACCCTTGCCGCTTATGTCGTCGGCAAACCAGGCGCCCTCCAGATAGTAGAGGCCGATATGGTAAGGAAAGGCCGTCGGCAGGCAGACGATGTTCTCGCTTGCCGAGCCGATGGTGGCCGCCGTCCCCTTTACTTGCAGGATCCGGCTCTCCTTAGTGTTCGGTTGGAAAATTAACTGCATAAAAATTTAAAGAAAAAGCGAATAGCCCCATTGGCGCATTAGTTCTTCCAGCGTTCTGACGGGAAAACCCAAGACGTTGTAATAGCAGCCGTCAATGCTTGAAATAATCAGAGATCCTCCGTCCTGGATGGCGTAGGCGCCGGCCTTGTCGAGAGGATCCTCAAGATCAAAATAGTGTTTTATCTCATCCAGAGTCAATTTGCACATCGTCACTTCCGTGGCGCAGAAATTGGAGATCGTTTCCGTTCTTCCATTTTCAAGCTTTACAAGGCACAGTCCGGAATAGACCATGTGCGTCCTGCCCTGAAGCTTCGTCAGCATAGCGTAGGCTTCGCAAATGTCCTTGGGCTTTCCCAGGATCTCCTTTCCCAAGACCACGATCGTGTCGCAGCCGACAACGATGGTCGTTCCGCCCTCGTCCTTTATTTCCTTTGCAACGGACAAAGCCTTTTCCTTGGCGAGACGCGCCACGAGCGCGATGGGCTCCTCGGCGCCGTAAATGCTCTCCTCAACTTGCGGCACGCGCGTTTCAAACGGCACTTTAAGCAGGTTGAGCATCATTTTGCGCCTGGGAGACCCTGAGGCGAGGATGAAACGATCGGGGAACTTAGGCATTTTTGGCCCTCAAAGCGTCAACGTGATCCCAGGCAAGTTTGGCGGCGCCGTAGATGCCGGCCAGGTCACCCAGTTCGGAGATCTTGATCTTGTACTTCACCGGCAGGTCGGGCGAAACGTAATAGCGCGCCAATTGTCCGTAAAGCAG
>JAFYIM010000228.1 GCA_017538635.1 bacterium | reverse complement strand
GATGAGGTATTCGCTCTTCATAGCCGTGCCTTCCTTTTCAAGGAACGTCACGAAGCCTTCTTCCAAAAGCTTGAAGATCCCCGGCGTAAAGCCGAAGAAGTTCATGCTGGTGAGGTCCTGGAGTCCCAGTTCGCGCCATTCCTCAGCCTTGTTGCAGCCCTTGGCGTGGTCGCCGTCTTTAACGATCTTGAACATTTCCTCAATGCGAGTGAGGTAGCCTTCTTCATCCGTGCGGCAGATAGCTCTCGTCACGCCGCCGTATTCGGATAGAACGTTGCAGAGCTTGTAGCCGGACATGCACCATTCGTTGGTCGCGGGATCGACCTTGGAAAGATACTCGCCCACGATCTCATAAGATTCCGCGCCGTAGAAGTCGTCGGCGTTCACCATGGCGAACGGCTCTTTGATGACGTTCCTGGCGGAAAGAATGGCGTGGCTGGTGCCCCAGGGTTTCTCGCGGCCAGGGGGAACCGTGAAGCCCGCCGGGATATCGTTGAGATCCTGGAAGGCGTATTCCACCGGAAGCATATGGGCGTATTTGTTGCCGACTTTGACTCTGAATTCTTCCTCGAAGTCATGCCTGATGACGAAGACGATCTTGCCGAAATTAGCCCTGATCGCGTCGAAAATGGAATAGTCCATGATGACTTCCCCGGAGGGGCCCATGGAGTCGATCTGCTTAAGACCGCCGTAACGGCTGCCCATGCCGGCCGCCAAGATAAGAAGAGTAGGTTTCATGCTTTCTCCTATAAGATTAAAAAATAAACTAAACTGCCTTAAATTTTAGTCTTTTCGCCCCTAAGGAGCAAGTGCCGAACATATTGCGCCTAAAACAGCCTTCTGCTATAATTACGGCATCAATTAACCAAAAAGAAAGAAAACTTATGTACGAAGCCAGCGATCTCAAAAAAGGCATCAAAATCGAACTCGAAGGCGAACCCTACATCATCACCGACTTCGAATTCAGTAAGCCCGGCAAAGGCCAGGCCATCTACCGCGTCCGCATGAAAAATTTGCTGACCGGCTACTCTATCGACAAATCTTATCGTTCCAACGACAAGTTCCAGCCCGCCAACGTCAGCAACCTTAAGCTGCAGTACTCCTACTTCGACGGCACGAACTACGTCTTCATGGATCCCGAAACTTTCGAGAACTACGCCGTGAACGCCGAACTGATGGAAGACAAGAAGGACTACCTCATGGAGAACATGGAAGTGGACGGCACCCTCTACAACGAGATGGTGATCGACGTCACTCTCCCCTCCTTCGTCGAGATGAAAGTCACCCGCTCTGATCCGGGCGTCAAGGGCGACACCGCCACCAACGCCACGAAGCCTGCGACCATGGAGACCGGCCTTGAGATCAAGGTCCCCCTCTTCGTCAACGAAGGCGACGTCATCCGTATCGACACCCGTACCGGCGAGTATCTCGCCCGCGTCTCCACGAAGTAAGGATGACCAACAAATTCCAAAATTTAACGCGCCGCGCCGAGATCATTCGGGCGGCGCGTTCTTTTTTCCATCTGGAAGGTTTTTTGGAAGTCGAGACGCCAATTCTTACCTCCGAGCCTCTCCCCGAAGCCAACATCGAGGCCATAAAGACTGAAAAAGGCTTCCTCATCACGAGCCCGGAAGTCTATATGAAGCCTCTCCTGGCCCAGGGCGCCCCAAACATTTTCCAGATCACCAAGTGCTTCCGCAAAAACGAACATGGCTCCCGCCACCGGGAGGAGTTCACAATGCTGGAATGGTACCGCGCCAACTCCGACTATGCGAAACTCAAAGAAGACACGGTAAAGCTTATCCGTTTCATCGCGGAAGTCCTAAACACCCAGGCAATCGAGCGCGGGGACAGTGAAATAGACCTCTTTGCCAACTGGGAGGACGTCACAATAGACGAAGCCTATCGAAAATACGCCGGCCACCAAGTCCCCGAAGACGACTTTCAGTTCGACGAGGAGATGACAAGGCTCATAGAGCCCAACCTCGGCTGGAACAAGCCGACCTTCCTCTCCGACTATCCCAAGAAATACTGCCCCATGTCCGCCCCCTGCCCGAACGACCCGAACCTCTGCCAACGCTTCGAGCTTTACATTGGCGGACTGGAACTGGCCAACGGCTGCACGGAACTGGCCGACTGGGAAAAGCAGCGCCAGAACATCGAAACAGAGCAGCAACGAAGGGCGCAAAACAACATGCAGCCCTACCCCTTCCCCAATACTTTCCTGGAAGCCATGAAGACCTTCCCACCTTCCGCCGGCACCGCCCTAGGCATAGACCGCCTGGCCATGCTCTTCACGAACTCTCCAGACATCCAGTCCGTCCTGACTTTCTAAAAAACGACCGGCCGCGGAAACGGCCGGTCGCTTAATAATCTCAATCATCTTTCAGGATCTTATAGTAGCCTTTCTTCCTCGAGCCCACTCTCTCGATGTAGCCGCTGTCCTTCAAAACAGAGAAGCCGTTGTCCACGGTGGTCTTTCCGAGGTAAAGGGCTTCCGCAACCAAAGCCTTGGTGATGCTGGGATTTTCCTTTATCAGCGTCAGGATCTTTTGCTGCGTCTTGGACAGTGGTTTCTGCTTGTTTTTGCTCCCGGATCTCTCCCCCATCACGTTGATCCAATTGAAGGGGATCTTCACCACTATGGCGTTCTCCAGGAATTCATAGGCTTTCTTGCCGTAGGCTTTGACGATCGTGGGAACGCCTCTGCCTGTCCGCTCGCTTATATGTAGCTGCAAGAAGAGATCGGATAGCTTTTTGTTTACCGGGACGGATACCCCGGAATAAAATCCTTCCATTGTCTGTTCAGGCGCGAGCGTACCTCTTGAGAGTATCTCTATCCTGTCGGAAAAGACCGTGATCATCGGCTCGTTCTTCGTAACCCAGGCGTTGTGCACGAACGCGTTTATGACCGCCTCGCGAAAAGCATCGCTCTCGAACAAAGGCACTTCCTTTCTCTCCACCACGCGGTCCCTTTCGTCCGCCTGCATAACGTTCAGAACGTCTCCGTAACGAAGAATGTCGTCCAGAGTGTAAAGCAAGCACTGATTGCCGAATTCCCTAACCGCGAACATCATGTCCGCTTTCGTCTTGCCCGAGAAAAGCGCCACCCTTATAGACATATGGGAATCGTCTGACAAAAGCTGCGCCAGAATATTGTACTTGCCGTCTTCCGTCAGCAAACCAAGATTACGCTTGAAAGTTGTCCGATTTAAAGGAAGTCCCTTCGCACCGTAATACATGAACAGTTTCTCGAATGTCAGGTCCTGGAAATCTGAGGGCGTGTTCTCCATTGTCGGGAATCCCGTTCTGAGAATTTGAAACAAGAAGGATTCTTTTTCAGGATACTTCCTGATCTTCTCTTTGCTCGAGCCAATGCGTATGAATCTCTCATCGTTGAAACTTAAGGGAGAGATTTTGGCCGCGGGGATCGTCAGCAGAACAACGCGCTTGCCGTCGATAACAGTTTCGTCGAAATTGAAATTATTTTCCGGATACAATTGTCTGGCCAAAAAATGCTTCAATGGTTCACCTTTGACCTCACCGTTCGGGTTAAAAGTCGTTCCCTCCACTCCATGCGTCTTATTGTTTATTCCCCAAACTAGATAGCCGTTTTTGCGTCCCTCGTAGGCGGCGCTGTTGGCGAGGGCGGATATGTATTCCCCAATCTCCTTGGCGTTAGACCAATTCAGTTTGAACTCGAACCATTCGCGCTCACTTTCGTAGGCCCTAAGCTCATTTATGATCCCAACAGTCTTTTTCATGTTTTCACCCACCGTGTATTATTTATTACCCATGGGTATTATATCACACATGGGTAATAAAAACAAACGACCG
>JAFYIM010000227.1 GCA_017538635.1 bacterium | reverse complement strand
AGACCGGTGAATCTCAAGCTTTCCCCTGCAAGCGAAGCGCTTCTTCGCGTGCGGTCCACGTCAACTTCGTCCATAAGCGTGGCGGCCAGTTCATTTGCAAGCGCCTCTTCGCCCCGCTCACTCAGAAATTCTTCGCACGCTCCTTGGATCCTTTCGCAATTCTCCTCCTCCGCGTCCAGAACCGCCAGATTCGCCCTTTCTCTTCCCAAAGCGTCCCTGGGGGAAGTCAGAGGAGAATAGCCGGCGAAGGGATCTTCCGCGCTCTTAAGCTGATCTTCAAAACGAAAACGATAAATGATCTCACTGTCATTTTCCTCGTCGCGCCAGCCGGAGGAGAATGTTTTATAAAGCCCTTCGTTGGAAGGCGCAGCGTCGCAAAGGGCCAGGGCGTGAGCCAGGGCCGCCTGTTCGCCGTTTTCCAGCAGATTATCGCTAAGATAATTCCTGCTCTGACCCAAATGCAGGCTGAGCATGGTGCTGAAAGCCAGCGCCATGAGAGAAAAAAAGCCCAGGAGCAGCACTGTCATTACCAGCGCCGCTCCTTTTATTTTTCTCGTTTCAAACACGAATTATTTTTTTCTGAAAATCAAAGCTGCAATTAAAGCCAAAGCGAAGACGCAGGCCGGTTCCGGAATGGGAGCCAGCGCGCCTAAATAATAACCGCCCCTGTCGGCGTCGGAATCGGCGTTGGGGCGCAGGAAATCGGGATCTTCGGGATCAGTGGAAACGAATTTCGCTTCGCCGACGACGGGATATTCGCCGTAGGAGGCAACCTCTTCGAAAAGGTTGTCGCCGAATTTTACCTTTTCGCTCCAGGATTCCTCAGCGAACTGCACAGTCTCTTCGCCTTTCTGGAAAATGTTGTCCTCGACGTAAGTCGTGGAGCGCGGGTCGAGCCCGGTGTCGGTCAAGGAGATGTGCGTGCCGGAATTCAGAACGCAGGTATTGTGGCTGAATTCCAGGTCGTCGCAGACGCCGGAATAAAGAACTGCGTCCTTCTGGCCGAAGAAAAGGTTCTGCTTGATCTTCACGTTCTCCGTAAGACGGGAATAGACCGCGTTCGTCCAGCCTTCAAAGACCATGGCTCTTCCGCCGCCCAAGAAGGTGTTGCTGACGACCAAAGCCTTTTCCTGGGAGGAAAGGTGCATAAGATCGCCTTCGCCTTGGAACTTGCAGTTCCAGACCATGCTCCAGTGGTCGGCTTCCAAGAGAGATTGATTGTGGCGCTGGTCCAGATCCCTCAATCTGAAGCAGACGCAGCCGTTTGAGGCGTAGAATTCGCAGTTTCTGACGCCGAAACGCATTCTCTCTGGTTTCTCCCTGACGGACTCTTCCCAGGAGACCCAGGTCTGTACGTCGGCGCAGTAAAAGATGCCGGCCGGGCTGGGGATGTCGTTTTTAACGATCAGATTCTCAAGGCCGACCTGGGCCGGCGGCATGCAGGCGTAGAAAGGATTGGCGTAATTGTCGCCGCTCTTTATGACGGTCTGCGCCACCTCGCCGGTAACGGTGATCTCCGGCTTAATTTCGCCGTAGCCCGCCAAACGCATGGCGTTTTTGTTGGGGATCTCGACGGGGCCGATGTAAGGCTTGCCGGTGCCCTTGATCCAGATGGTGTCCGCTGAGAAAGTCGCATTGCTGGCAACGGAGGCCGCCACCGCTTCCTGGATGGTCTTGAAAGGCTCTGCTTCAGTGCCTTTGGAGTCGCCTTCGAAAGTGTTGTCAACGTACCAGTCGATCCAGCCGGCGCCCTGCAAAGTCAAGGCTAAAGAAAGTACAAAAAGAGTTGCTAAGAGTGTGTTGCGCATAGTTTTTTAGATTGTTGGTTAAATCGTGTTACATTTTACCTAAATCGTGTTACCCAATCAAGAACGCAATTTTTTCGTTTTCGCGACCGCTTACTTATATAAGGAAGGTATTGCTGATCAGAAGTAGACTTTAACCGTAGACTTTGCGGGTCCTTTGAAGTAGACCAGCCTTGAATAAAACCAGAACACCAACAAACCAACAATCAATATCTATCTATTAAAAAGGCGGATACGCAAAAAACAATATGCGGCCGCACAAACCTATGGAGGAAAAATATGAAAACCAACATTGCATTTGCATCTTTGATCTCGTTTTTGCTTTCTTGTTTTTGCCTATTGGCAGAAGAGACTATCTGCCTTGTGGAAGCTAATTTTGGAGATACTTCCACCTGGGAATATTGTTCTTATCCTCTCCCCTATTTAGAAGATAAAAACTGCTGGGGTATAACTGCTGAACTCAACGGTTATTCATTGGAAAATGGAGAGCCATTCTGGGGAATCTGCGGATTAAAGAAAGACGACGACGGCAAAAATTATTATCACGAATTACATTTTGCGCCCTTCGCACTTACGGGAGCCAGCAATATATTTTTGGAATTCTCTTATTTTGCAGAAGGATTAGATAAAGGAGAAAACTTGCAATGGTGTCTTGTTGTGGACAACACCAATATTTTTGGCTCTGCAGTTAAATCTTCCTTAGATACAAGTTCTCTCTGGGAAAGAGTTGTGATCCCATTGCCGCAGAAAGCCGACCATGCAGGAATATATTTCAAAATAAAGCAGCAAGGCTCCACAGACTATGCAGGAATAGGAAAAGTAAGAATTATTGGAACACCATTTCCGGAACGTACTGCCCCGCCTTTTCTAAATGTCAAAACTTCCCTATGGGACAGGGTAGAGCTAGAAATAACAGGAGAATATAATGACAATCTGCTTTGCAAAAGTATTAACATTTCTGATTTCGTCACTAATCAGCCAGATGTCGAGGTAACATATTCAACAGGAGATTATTTAGGAAATTGCCAAATAATCGCGTCAAACGTCAATTATGTTGAGGACGAAGATATTATTCCCGGAAATACATATTATTACAAGGCTT